>NZ_BAAHYK010000013.1:0-135656 GCF_054657595.1 Desulfocicer niacini | reverse complement strand
CCTTTTTGCTTGAAGCCGTTGGAGCGACTCACAAAACCCGATCTTTATACGCCCCACAAAAATTCTTGTCAAGCTTTTTTTTGCAACCTCAAAACTTTCTTTCAGTCACAAAAAAACCTGCGGGGAACCGTCGGGCGTGTTCCCTGCAGGTGAGAACGATTTATATAGAAACAGGAGCAGCTTGTCAACTTATATTTTCATTATTTCAAAATAAGTTTATGATATTTCTTTTTGCCGGCCCGGAGCAAGATTTTTCCGTTTCCGGAATCGGATGTGGAGATCAATTGATCAAAGGCTTCAATACGCTCGTCGTTGAGGTACCCCCCCCCCTGACTTAATAGACGTCGGGCATCGCTTTTGGATTTACACAAGCCAACCTCGACAAAAAGATCCACGGCTGGCAGACCTTTATCCATCAGCACCTTGTCGTAGGTGCTGCTTGGAACCCCATCATGGAGGGATTTTATTTTCATACTCGTACCCATAGATCCATCGGCACCATTTTCCTGCCCACCCATGCCATTTCTTGGCACCGTGCTGGAAGGGATTACATCATCTGGTATCTCAGGGACACCAAACATGGCAGCGGAGGCAGCATAGGCACTCAGAGCCTGCTCTTTGCCATGGGCGATGGTGGTGGCCTCCCAGGCAAGTATGGCCTTGGCTTTGTTCAATAACGCCCCTTCCATGTCTTTAATGGCCTCAATCTCTTCCATGGGTAAAAAGGTGAAAAGTGCCATGAATCTTGCCACATCGGCATCATCACAGTTAACCCAGAACTGATAGTACTCATAGGGAGAAGTCCGCTCAGGGTCCAGCCACACTGCGCCTTTATGGGTTTTCCCCATCTTTATGCCGCTGCTGGTGGTAATCAATGGAAAGGTGATGCCAAAGGCTTTTTTCTGGTGGGTCCTTCGAACCAGATCAATACCAGCCACAATATTTCCCCATTGATCACTGCCCCCCATCTGCAGACGACAGTCATGCCTGTGACAAAGCTCCATGAAATCATAAGCCTGGAGCAGCATATAGTTAAATTCTATAAAACTTAAACCATCTTCAGAGTCAAGGCGCATTTTATAGCTTTCTGCCTTTACCATGCGATTGACGCTGAAATGCCGACCAATGTCTCTTAAAAACGGGATGTATTCCAGACCCTTCAACCATTCGCCATTATCCAGAAGCAGTGCCTTATCTTCCGTAAAATCAATAAAACGGGCCAGCTGCTGCCGAATTCCCGCTCGATTAATGTCAATCTCTTCCTGGGTAATGACCTTTCGCATTTCCGTCTTACCGCTGGGATCTCCAATAAGACCCGTTCCACCACCCACAAGCCCTATGGGACGATGTCCATTGCGCTGCATGTGAGCAAGGGCCATTATACAGACCAGACTTCCCACATGGAGACTTGAAGCGGTGGGGTCAAAACCAATGTAGCAGGTGGCTTTTCCATCATCAAGATAGGATTTGAGTTCTTCTTCATGTGTAACCGCCTCAACAAAACCACGTTCCTTTAAAATTTCAAGAACCCCCATTTCCGTATCACTCCCCTTCTTTATATATTTCTGTACAATTTATCTTACACCCAGGTCTTCCGATATTCCCATTCCGGTCACGCATCACCCATCAAGGTCGACAATATGGCATATTTATTATTTGTTGGTGTATTCCACCGCCCGGGTTTCCCGGATCACAACCACCTTGATCTGACCTGGAAAGGTCAGGGTTTCCTCTATCTTAGATGCAATATCCCGGCTGAGCAAAACAGCATCGGTGTCTGATATTTTTTTGCTTTCAACCACCACTCGAATTTCCCTACCTGCCTGAATTGCATAGGTATTTGAAACGCCATCAAAGGAATTGGCAAGCCCTTCAAGTTCTTCTAGCCTTTTAATATAATTCTCCAGGGTCTCTTTTCTGGCACCCGGCCTTGCTCCGGAAAGGGCATCCGCCGCCTGGACAAGAAAATCGTACACAGTGGCAGGCATCTGATCTTCATGGTGGGCGGCAATGGCATTGACCACTTCATCGGACTCACCATGTTTTTTGGCAAGCTTGGCGCCAATCAGGGCATGGGGGCCATCCACCTCATGATCCACGGCCTTTCCAATGTCATGGAGAAGCCCCATTCGTTTGGCAAGTTTTACATCCAGCCCCAGTTCTGCTGCCATAATACCAGCCAGAAAAGCAACTTCAACGGAGTGCTGCAACACATTCTGGGCATAACTGGTTCTAAATTTTAACTTACCAATCACCCGGATCAATTCCGGGTTAATCCCATGAACCCCCAGATCAAAGGCAGCCTGCTCCCCGGCTTCTTTAATGGTGATATCCACCTCGTCGGTGACCCGTTGTACCACATCTTCAATACGTGCCGGATGAATTCGGCCATCGGATATCAACCGGGTCAAGGCAATCCTTGCCACTTCCCTTCGCACTGGATTAAAACCGGATAAAATAACCGCTTCGGGGGTATCATCAATAATGAGGTCAATGCCGGTGGCAGCCTCAAGTGCCCGGATATTTCTACCTTCACGCCCAATAATTCGCCCCTTCATTTCATCCCCCGGCAGCTGCACCACGGAAACCGTTCGTTCAGCAATAAAATCACCGGCATATCGCTGGATTGCTGTGGAGATAATCTTCTTGGCTTCCTTATCCGCCTTTTCCATGGCTTCACTGGAAATACGTTTTACCAGCTTTGCCCCCTCGTGGCGGGCTTCATTTTCCATGGTTTTAAGCAATATCTCCTTGGCCTGCTCTGATGTCAGACTTGCCACCTTTTCAAGCTCTTTTCGGGTGTCGGAAAGCAACTGTTGATAATCGGCTTCTTTCTCATCCAGACTGATCAATCTTTCCTGAATTTTCTTTTCCGATCGTTTCAACTCAGCTTCAAGGGCCTCAAACTGCTCCTTGCGTCTATCGAGCCTTTCACTGTGGGTCAGGATGCGACGCTCTTCAATTTTAAGTTCAGCCCTTGCCTGATCCGTTTCTGAATCAAAGGCACTTTTCATCTCAAGCAGACGGCTCTTGGCCTCCAGTTGCGCTTCTTTTATGAGATTTCCTGCTTTTTTACGGGCATCGTCAAGGAGACGGGCCTGCTCTTTTTCTACCTCCTCAACCCGAATCTCAAGCTTTTTCCGAGTCAACCAGTATGCCACACCGAACCCGAATGCGGTTGCGGTCACCAGTGAAAAAAACAACACAGTATATTCCATTAATTACTCCCTTCACTATTTGATATCAGACAATTATCACGAAAATCTTTGCACTTCTCCATTTCATGGGTAAAGCCAGTGGTAGAAAATTTTGTCATCAATTCACCCGGAACGGATTCTTTTATTTTCAGGGGCAACCCACAAAAAAAGAAGCACTCAAAAATTCAAATATGTTCAACCTGTGCAGATACAATGCAAGAAATATTATTTTGAGGAGAATAAAAAAGGAGGGGATAGATGAAGATAAAACAGGCAGCAAACAGGTTAAAGACCCATCATGCTGCCAAGGGAAAGTGGATTTCCTGTGTAAAACAAGGAATCTTCCACGCAGATACAACCCCCACACATACCGTGTTGCTTATGTCTTTGAACCAGTAGTTCAAAAGGTCGGTCGTCCATATGGGTACCTTAAGGCTTTTCCATACAAAGTGGAACATGCACACCAGTACCAGGGTGGACTCCCTTGTGTGTAGCGTTAGGCAAAGCACTCTAAGCAATCACAAGTAGCGCAGGGGCGTTTCTGTTTATTTTTTAAAGGATAATTCCCTTGATTTATCCGCTTTGAGATACAAACACCTTCAATTTATTTAACAGATCAGACGATTTACGGTCCACATGGTCATGGAATTTTGACACCTCAGATTCAGTTGCAACAAGATCATTTGCCAGATTCATCCCGGCCAGAAGTAACACAACGACTCTGTTTTGAACCGAAGCCGTATTATTAGTTTGATCTTCAGCCTGGGAGACATATTGTTTTAACTTTTCAACAACCTTTTCACAATCTTCCAGTGGCTTATCCGTTCTGAATTGAAATTGTCTGCCAAACAAATCTATGGTGACAATTTCTTCCACTGCTGAGGCTTCTTTATTAATTGGAACTCCATTTTCCCTTGGGGACATTCTGGGTTAAGACGTCTCTGAAAAGGTATTCAGTTTAGTCAAAAGCCCATCAATCTTTGATTGAACGGCTGCCTGTTTTTTTACAAAGTGCTCTTCAGACAGATTCTTTTCAGCAAGTTGTCCCTCAAGGGCCTTTACTTTGATTAACAACTCTTCATTTTCCTGCTGAAGTGTCTGACAAAGCTCTATTAAAAAATCGACTTTCTCGTCAATATCTTTAAACTTATCTTCTAACAACTCGTTTTCCATTCCCTGAACCTCACAATATTTAGCTTAACTATAATTCATACCATTTAACAAAGTCAAGACAATTCATTGGGCTTTTCAGCCATACAGCGGGCCACCATTTGAAGATCTTCCAAGGTGTTGACCCCCATGATCTCTCTTGCAGTGTCTCCCAAAAGACAACCTGCCCGTTCCCCCATTACCACGGCAATTTTCACAAGATCCGTAAGGTAATATTCCTGCTGAGCATTATGCGAATCAATTTGATCTATGGCGGACATCAGGAATTCTTTCTTTATGCAGTAAATCCCTGAATTGATCAAATTGTTTTTTCTTTCTGACGGCGTTGCATCCGTTTCTTCCCGAATGCAAAGCAGTTGATCCGCATCATCCTGAATCACCCGTCCATATCCCGTGGGATCATCCACCCGAACAGCCAGAAGTGACAACTGATTTTTTTTTTGCCGATGAAAACCAATCAGATCCGCAAGGGTATGTGGTTGAATCATGGGAACATCCCCACACAGGATCAAAACGTCAGTCACATCGTTCGGCAGCACTGGTAATGCCGACTTCACGGCATCCCCCGTACCCAAAAGCGCTTTTTGCCAGGCAAACAGCACATTAAATTTCCGGGAAACAGCTCTTTTGACCAAGTCTCCACCGTGGCCAATAACCACCACCACATGTTTTTCCAAAAGTGACACAGCACAGGAGACCACCCAGTGAATCATGCTTTTGCCATTGATTTCGTGGAGCACCTTGGGCAGATCAGATTTCATCCTAGTCCCCCTACCCGCGGCCAGAATAATAGCTCCCACATCAGAATAGTTGATTTTTTCCATATTCATTCCAAACAATATCAAAGGAGTTTCTTCATTTTCCCGGCATCATCAATAATGGGGTCGGTTCTAACCCCGGTTAATTGAGCAAAAGGTCAGGCTTGCCTTATTACCATTAAAAAAAGGGGTGCCCCCAAATCAACTTAAGAGCACCCCTGTATTTATTCAAACATCCGCATATAATACAGATTATTTCATACGGCTACATTATCTCACAGAGGCAATGTCCAACCGATGCAAGGCCCGTCTCAATGCTGCTTCCGCACGGATAAGATCAATATCATCGGTTTTACCGGCAATCCGTTTTTCAGCACGATCCTTTGCCTGTCTGGCACGATCCACATCAATCTCACGCCTGCGTTCTGCTGACTCTGCAAGCAGGGTGACTTTGTTTGGAAGCACCTCGGCAAATCCGCCGTTAACGAACAGATACCTTTCCTTACCGGAGGCATCTTTATAACGCAGGGTTCCCACTTTCAAAGAGGTAAGAAAAGTGGTATGGCCACGCAGCACGCCAAATTCACCTTCCGACCCCGGGGCAACCACTATCTGAGCTTCTTCGCTGACCACCGCCTTTTGGGGGGTGACCACTTCCAGAAATATATTCTCAGCCATTTTATCCCCCTTGAGTTAGTTATCTGAACTCATTTTAGCAGCTTTCTCGACGGCCTCTTCAATAGAACCCACCATGTAGAATGCTGTCTCGGGAAGATCATCATGCTTTCCATCAATGATTTCTTTAAAGGATCTTACAGTGTCTTCAACCTTTACAAACTTACCAGGCATACCGGTGAAGGTTTCCGCCACATGGAAGGGTTGTGAGAGAAATCTCTGAAGTTTACGGGCACGTTGCACCGTAATTCTATCCTCATCTGACAGCTCATCCATACCCAGAATAGCAATGATATCCTGGAGTTCTTTGTATTTCTGAAGGGTCTGCTGCACGGTGTTGGCCACAAGGTAATGTTCTTCACCAATATAGGCGGCATCCAGAATTCGTGAGGTTGAATCCAGGGGATCCACCGCAGGATAGATACCAAGCTCCGCAATCTGACGGGAAAGTACAACCGTTCCGTCCAGATGGGCAAAGGTGGTGGCAGGAGCCGGGTCAGTCAAGTCATCGGCGGGTACATATACGCACTGAACAGCGGTGATGGAACCTTTATCTGTTGAGGTAATACGCTCCTGGAGCTCACCCATGTCAACGGCCAATGTGGGCTGATAGCCAACGGCTGAGGGCATACGACCAAGAGTTGCAGACACCTCTGCACCAGCCTGGGTGAAACGGAAGATATTATCAACAAAGAGAAGCACATCCTGGCCCTCTTCATCACGGAAGTATTCCGCACAAGTCAGTGCGGATAGGGCAACCCTTGCACGGGCTCCCGGAGGCTCTGTCATCTGGCCATACACCAGGGCACATTTGGGAAGAACACCGGAATCTTTCATCTCATGGTAAAGGTCATTTCCTTCACGGGTTCTTTCACCAACGCCACCAAACACGGAAATACCACCATGCTGCATGGCGATGTTGTTTACCATTTCCATCATGATAACGGTCTTACCAACACCTGCACCACCAAACATTCCCATTTTGCCACCACGGGGGAAAGGAACCAGAAGATCAATTACCTTAACACCGGTTTCAAGAACGCGGACAGTGGTGTCCTGGTTGATAAATGCCGGAGCAGACCTGTGGATGGGCAGCATCTTGGAGCGATCAATGTCGCCAAGCCCATCAACGGGTTTACCCACAACGTTGAGTACCCGGCCAAGGGATGCCGCACCAACGGGCATCATGATGGGAGCGCCGGTATCTTTTACTTCCATTCCCCGCTGCAGACCATCGGTGACATCCATACCGATGCATCGAACAACATTGTCACCCAGATGTTGGGCCACTTCGATGACCAGGTTATCAACTTCATCATTGATAACGGGGTTAGTCAAAGTTAAAGCAGTAAGAAGGGGGGGAAGCTTTCCAGGTTCAAATCTTACATCAACAACAGCACCCAGCACCTGTGCTATTTTTCCTATATTTTCAGCCATGTATTCCTCCTGTTAAAGCTGTTTGCTTTTTTATATTTGGTATAATTATCCGTTGAGCGCTTCAGCACCGCCGACAATGTCCATGAGATCTGCTGTAATACCTGCCTGACGCGTCTTATTAAAGATGGTCTGCAGTTCATCGATCATGTCTTCGCATGCCTTGGTTGCGTTCTCCATGGCCCTCATCCGGGAGGCATGCTCACTGGTTGAGGTCTGAAGCAGCGCATCATATATCTGAATAAAAATATTCTTGGGCAGCATTTCACCCAGCAACTCATCGGAAGAGGGCTCGCAGATATGCTCTGCCAGGTACACCCCGTCCTCGGTTGCTGCAGCCCCATCCGCTTCCACAACTTCTATGGGAGGAATGGGAAGGATCTGCTTTATCACCGCCTCCTGGCGGGCCAGGGTTTTAAAATCAGAACATACCAGATATACTTCATCAACAGCTTCTTCAAGAAAACTATTTATCAGTTTCTGTCCAGAAGTTGATGCCACACTGAAATCAAATTGTCCACCCACAACGCCGAGATATTCATCTTCGATGGCCATGGGTGTTCTCCGGGCCCAGTCACGGCCCCTCTTTCCAAAACAAGTAAAAGAGACCTCCTTGCCCTGGAGGGACTCATTGACAAATTTTTCTGCTTTTCCGATCAGATTTGCATTAAAACCAGCACAAAGTCCCCTGTCCGATGTGCACAGAATGATATTGACTTTTTTTACTTCTTCCCTTGGAACAAGCAGGGGACTGGCTTCTTCGCCGGCCTTACCTGCAATACTTCCCAGTACTTCGGAAAATTTGGACGCATAGGGCTTAAACGCCTCCATACTCACCTGGGCACCGCGAAGTCGGGAAGTGGCGACCATTTTCATGGCAGAGGTGATCTGCTTGGTCTTTTTTACACTACCTATCTTTAATTGGACTTCCTTTAAGGTTGCCATAATATTTCCCTTTTACGCCTGTTTATAAATGATATTCACTTTATTTGAAAAAAAAATCAGACAACTCTATTATTGAGCTGCCTTGAATTCTTCGTCATAGGCATCAAGGGCTTTTTTCAATTTGGCTTCGATATCGCTGGTAATTGCCTGTTGTTCCACAAGATCTGTGAAAATTTCAGGAAATCTATTATCAATAAAATCGTAAAGTCCATTTTCGTACTTGTTCACCGCTTCCTTGGGATACTTATCTATATAGCCCTTGGTACCAGCAAAAAGAATTACCACCTGTTTTTCCATGGGAAGGGGTCTGAACTGGGGTTGTTTCAACAGCTCAACCAGTCTTTCCCCACGGGTGAGTTGGCGCTGGGTGGCGGCATCAAGGTCACTTCCAAAGGCGGCAAAGGCTTCAAGTTCACGGTACTGGGCAAGATCCAGACGCAGGGTACCGGCCACTTGTTTCATGGCCTTGCACTGGGCGGCACCACCCACACGGGAAACAGAAAGCCCAACGTCAATGGCCGGACGGACACCGGAAAAGAAAAGACCCTTGTCAAGATAGATCTGACCGTCGGTGATGGAGATAACGTTGGTGGGAATAAATGCGGAAACGTCACCTTCCTGGGTCTCAATGATGGGAAGTGCGGTGAGGGAACCAGCACCTAAATCATCGGACATTTTTGCAGACCGTTCCAGCAGACGGGAATGGTTGTAGAAAATATCTCCAGGAAATGCCTCGCGTCCCGGGGGACGTCTTAAGAGCAAAGACACCTGACGATAGGCAGCAGCCTGTTTGGAAAGATCATCATAGATAATCAGGGCATGCTCACCTTTGTCACGGAAGTACTCACCCATGGCGCATCCGGCATAGGGTGCCAGGTACTGCATGGCAGCAGACTCGGAGGCGGAGGCCACAACAACAGTTGTGTATTCCATGGCACCGTGCTCTTCAAGGGCGGCAACCACCTGGGCAACTGTGGATTTTTTCTGACCACAGGCCACATAAATACATTTCATGTCCGTATTTTTCTGGGCAATGATGGCATCAACGGCAATGGCGGTTTTACCGATCTGACGGTCACCGATGATCAACTCACGCTGACCACGTCCCACAGGGGTCATACCGTCAACGGCTTTACTTCCCGTGTAGCAGGGTTCATGAACAGACTTACGGGCGATAACACCGGGTGCCACAAGTTCCATGTTCATAGTGATACTGGAATCAATGGGGCCTTTTCCGTCAATGGGTTCACCCGTGGTGGAAACAACGCGACCCAAAACAGCCTCACCAACGGGAACAGATGCAATGCGGTCGGTACGTTTTACAACGTCGCCTTCCTTGATCTTCTTATCCTCACCCAGGATGGCAACACCGACGTTGTCTTCCTCAAGGTTCAATGCCAGGCCCAGAACGCCACCAGGGAACTCCACAAGCTCCATAGCTTTTACTTTTTCAAGGCCATACACACGGGCAATACCGTCACCAACAGACAGCACCACCCCGGTCTCGCTGAGCTCAACCTCTTTATCGAAATCTTTAATCTGCTCTTTTATTATCTGGCTTATTTCTTCAGCTCTTATTTTCATTAGACTCTCTCACCCCTTTTTAATGATTCCCTCATATTGAACAGTTGAGTTTTAACGCTGCCATCCAGCACAAGATCGCCTATTTTGGTCACAATTCCGCCAATGAGCTCGGCATCCTGCTCAACATCCAGAATAATTTCTTTACCGACTCGTTTTGCAAGGCCCTGTCTGATTTTCTCTGTGGCCTCGGCGGACAGCTCTGTGGCCGATACCAGGGTGGCATGAACCACGCCGTTGAGTTCATCTGTAAGTTTTTTATAAAACTCGCTGATATCCCTTAGAAAAACGATGCGCCGCTTATCAAACAACAAAACCAGAAAGGATTTCATCACCTTGGAAAAAGAGGTTTTTCCAAGAACGGATGTCAACACATTCCTCCGGTCATTCTTGTCAAACAAGGGGTTGGTTACAGCTTTTTCAAGTTCAACACTGGTGTCAAAGAGTTCCACAATTTCATCCAGCTCTTTACGATACTGATCTGCATTGCCATCCTCTTCGCCGATAAGCATCAATGCCTTGGCATACCGCCGTGAAATAGATATATTTTTCATTATGCCACCACCTTGTCCAGATACTCATCAACCAGACGGTCTTGATCTTCAGAATTAATCAACTCTTTCACAAGGGACTCCGCCTGTTCAAGGGCTTTTTCAGCAATGTCCTGCTGCAGTTTCAGCTTGGCAGCCTTGAATTCCTGCTCAATATTTCTTTTCGCAGTTTCTTCAAGTTTGGCGGCCTGGGCTTCCGCTTCGGCAAGTATCCGCTGTTTGGCATCTTCGCCCTGCTTGACATAGGTCTCTATAATTTTCTCAGTTTCCTGGTCAAGGCTTGCCATTTTTTCTGCATACCCGGCAAGGCTTTTCTCTGCAGCTGCTTTTTTCTGTTCAAGATCGGCAAGTTCTTCTCTGATAGCCTTTACCCTTGAAGAAAAAAATTCAGCCACTGGTTTTCTTGCAATATAAAATAATACAATGGCAAGCACCGCAAAGTTCATCACCTTGTAGGTGTCTGTGGCCATCCAGCCCTTGGGAGCGGCTGCACCATGCTCTCCTCCGGTCGAGGCCAGGGCAACTCCGGCAAAAACAAAAAAAAGGGTCGTTGCTGCAGGAATGATGGTCCTGGAATGTTTCCGTATAAACCGTTCAATCTTCATCAGCACGCCCTCCCCAGTATTTTTTCACCGATCGCCCTGGCAAAGGTTCCAATCTCCTGTTCAAGAGCAGATTGAGCCTTCCGGGTCTCAGTGGCAACCTGGTCACGAATTTCAGCAAGGTTGGCCTGAGCTTTCTTGTTGATCCTTTCAATAATCTCTTTTTCTTCCTGGGATGCCTCTTCGACAAAAAGGTCTTTCTGTTTCAGACCTTTCGCCCTTGCACCCTTCAATCCTTCCGCATATTCTGTGTCCTTGAGAACAGCCTCGGATGAAAGAGCTTCAACACCATCTTGAAGTCCTTCAATCTTTGCCCGTCGATCCAGGAGCATTTTGCGAACAGGCCTGAACAGTACCCGGTTGAGCACGTACAGGAGAAAAAGGAAATTGATGATCTGAATAAACAATGACCCATCAACACTAACCATACATTTCCCTCCGCCAGTTAATAATTAAAAAAAAATTCACTAACCTATATTCCATACAGTTGCCCGGCGTCATCACCGGCAACTTTAAATACAAAGTAAATCGAAATTTGAGTATCACCACGATGAATTTTTGTCAACATCCAAATAATTGAGCTCCTTGAATATTCCATGAAACACACCCGTGAAGAAAACGGCTTTTACAAATTTTCAGCCAGACAGAAAACGCCGCATGCTCACGTTCATTAAAAGGCCGATGCCCGCCATATTGGTAATTACCGAAGATCCCCCGTAACTGATCAAGGGAAGGGGAACCCCCACCACCGGCATCAATCCCATCACCATGCCAATGTTAATAAAAATCTGCCAGAAAATCATGATGGTAATACCGAATGCAAGTATGGAACCAAACATATCCCGACAGCCATAGGCAATGTTAAATCCCCAGAGAAGAAAGAAAAAATACAGCACCAGAAGGGCGCAGCATCCCACAAATCCCCATTCTTCGGCAAGAACAGAAAGAATAAAATCCGTATGCTGTTCAGGAAGAAAAGAAAGGGCGTTCTGGGTGCCCTGGAGATACCCCTTACCCAATATCATGCCGGAACCAATGGCGATCTTGGACTGAATAATGTGATAACCTGCCCCCAGGGGATCTCTGTCCGGATTAAGGAAGGTCATGATTCTGGCTTTCTGGTAATCCTTTAAAATCATCCACACAAGAGGGGCAGCGGCGGCGGCCAGGGCAGCACAGGAGAAAAAGACTTTTTTCTGCACATTAACAAAAAGGGTCATGGATGCGGCAATGAACAAAAGAAGAAGGGCCGTACCCAGATCAGGCTGTTTAAGGATAAAAAGAAATGGAATGGCCAGCAGCGCACCCGGTTTTATCAATCCATGGAATCCAAGGCCTTCTTCGGTGACACAGGTGGAAAAAACCGATGCCAGAACAATGATCAATGACAATTTCATCAGTTCCGAGGGCTGCACGGTGAAGGGACCAAGGGCAAGCCACCTGGTTGAACCTGCCACATGCTTTCCAAAAACAAGCACCGCCGCCAGAAGTGCCACACAGACAACATAAATAATCAAGCTGGCCTTGTCGATGAACTTGTAATGAATTAAAAACGAAGAGACCATCAATATCATCCCTCCCCCCATCCAGATGATCTGTTTTTTAAATATCATGTCCATTCCGGGCACATCCCCTGCGGTGACCGCACTATAAAGGATCCCAAGGCCCAGGGAACAGATAAAAACAGTCAGCACAAAAAGCCCCCAGTCAAAATATTCAAAAAGCCTTCGATCAAACATGTCGCCTCCATTTACGTCCCCAGGGGCAGGACGATGGGTACCCCATCATTGTTTCTCCTGATTCTCAAAATATCCACTGCGTTCCAACCATGTTTTCACCACATGACTTGCCACCGGTGCTGCAGCAGTGGCCCCATGCTCTCCATGCTCAATGATCACAGAAACGGCTATCACCGGTTTTTTTGCCGGGGCATAACACACAAACCAGGCATGATCCCTCAACAGATAATCCAGGGGGTCATTTTTACTTCGATCCCGATCTTTCTTCTTCATACTGAACACCTGGGCCGTTCCTGTTTTGCCGGCCATACTCACTCCATCTATTTTAACCGATCGGGCGGTCCCCCGTTTGCCGTGGACGACCCTTAAAAGCCCCTCCCTGACAATACGCAGGGTTTCTTTTCCAGCGGGGATACCCCCGGTGATTTCGGGCATCTGTTCCACCGGAGGCTCCCCTGGACTCACCTGGACAGACTTTAATATTCTGGGACGGTACAAGGTGCCTTCGTTGCCCACGGCGGCGATGAGCACCGCCATTTGAAGGGGTGTCACCTGGTTGAACCCCTGTCCGATGGCAATGGACAGGGTTTCCCCACCCTGCCAGGACACACCAAATCGTTTGCGCTTCCAGGCAGCCGTTGGGATCAGCCCGGAGCGTTCTTTTCGCAGTTCAATGCCGGTGGGTTTTCCAAGGCCACACCCCCTGGCATACTGAGCCAGGGTATCCACCCCCACATCCTGCCCCACATTATAAAAAAAAACATCACAGGATTGTTCAAGGGCCCCGATGATATCCAAGTCACCATGGCCCCATTTTTTCCAGCAGCGATAGACACGGTTCCCATATTTATGCCGTCCGGAACAGAAATGGGAGGTATGAATATTGACACTTCCCTCTTCAAGCCCTGCAATGGCCGTGACAATTTTGTAGGTGGATGCCGGTGGATACTCACCCTGGATGGCTTTGTTGGTCATGGGATGACCAGGATCCTGCTGAAGTGCCTGCCATTTTTTATGGGAAATTCCACCGATGAAATCATTCTGATTATACGACGGACTGCTGGCCATGCAAAGCACATCGCCGGTGGCGGGATCAATGGCCACCACGGCGCCGGACAGTCCCGCAAGCAAGGATTCCGCCGCCTGCTGGAGTTCTAGGTCAATGGTCAGAAAAATATTTTGACCCGGCACAGGATCCACGGTATTTAAAACCCGCACCAGACGGCCGGTGGCATCCACCTCCACCTGACGTCCGCCTCTTTTTCCGTGCAGCACCGTTTCAAATTCTTTTTCCACCCCATCTCGGCCAATGGCGTCACCACTTCTCACATCAGGATACTTATTTTTTCTGAGCTCCTCACCGTTGACCTCCCCCAGATACCCCAAAACATGGGCGGCACATTTTTCATGGATATAGTTACGCCGGGGCTCAACGTCAATGATCACTCCGGGCAGATCAAAGGCATGGGCCTTGACCACCGCCAGCTGGTCCCTTGAGATATTTCGCTTTAAAAGCAGGGGATTTAATTTAGACTGCCCCCCCCGATTACCAACGTGCTCCTGGAGTTCCTGGAGGGGCACCTGCATCAATTCAGAAAGACGCAAAAGGGTGTCTTCCACAGGGTCGGCATCTTTTAAGATGATTTTAAGATCAAAAGAAGGGCGGTTATCAACCAGAATGGTGCCATTACGATCGTAAATCAATCCCCGGGGCGCTGGAATACTCTGTAACCGGATACAGTTATTGGCAGATAGATGCCGATAGACCTCCCCCTTGATAACCTGAAGATAGACAAAACGGGCAAGCAGAATGGAAAAGGCCACGGATACACAGATGGTGCCTCCCATCAAGCGTTTTTTAAGCCATTCCCTGCCCGGTGGCTTGACATATTCAGACACCCTTACCTACATCTCCTGATTCTCATTTTTTCCCCTGACAGACTTCGCATTTTTTTATCCCAACGGCCTTTGCACCCATGAACAAGCCATAGAGAAAACGGAATTATGAAAAAACCCACAATGGCCTGCTTCCCCATGGAAAACAAGTCCGTGGAAGAAAAAGACCAAACCTCCTGCTTCACCAGAAGGATGAACATGAAAAATCCATGTTCCATGAAAATGGCAATGACGCTGATCACGGGAATGAATATAAAATTTCCTGCATGAATAACATGCCTCAGTATCTGCACAAACACATAGATCCACACATAGCAAGAAATATAAAACCCGAAGGGCGACCCGGAAAGGCTGTCCATGATCCAGCCAAGCAGCATCAAATAAAAGACCATAAAGCCGTTTGAGGTAAACAGACTGACATAGAGGACGTTGATAATAAGCAGATCAAAACAATTGGTAAAAAATCGAATTTCAGGTATCAGTGTGGTTTGAAGAATCACCAGCACAAGGGAAAGAATGGGATAGAAAAGCACAGTCATGGGAGCGCGACTTCAGGAGGTTGGGCCTGTTTCACAAAAACCAGCACCTCTTCCAGCGTATTGAAGTCCACACTGGTTTTGATCTTGACATGCTGAAACAATGCAGAATTTTCTTTTTTCACATCCACCACGTTCCCAATGCTCAGTCCCTTGGGAAACACTTGATCCAGTCCAGATGCCACAATGTGATCACCAATGGCAACCACTTCTTTTCTCAGGGTATAATCAAAAAAACAAATATCCGTATTATCTCCCTGGACAATTCCCCTGGCCCGGGTGTTCTGCACCAATGCATCAACGGAACTGTTCCGATCGGTGATGAGAAGCACCCGACTGTACCGGCTGGACACCGCCACCACCTGCCCAACAATTCCCTCGGCGGCCACAACGGGAAGCCCCCGTAAAAGTCCTTCGTCGGTTCCCTTGTCTATCATCATGGTACTGAACCACGGCGATGGGTCCCTTGCAATGACCTTGGCCGCCACCATGATCCGGGATTCGGTTTCCTTGAAATGAATAAATTTTCTTAAACGCTCATTTTCCAGAATCAGCTCACGGTAATGGTTCTGATCCGCTGTGGCCTGGGCCAGGGCCTTTTTAAGCTCTTTATTTTCCCTGGC
This sequence comes from Desulfocicer niacini, assembly GCF_054657595.1. Classification (NCBI taxonomy): domain Bacteria; kingdom Pseudomonadati; phylum Thermodesulfobacteriota; class Desulfobacteria; order Desulfobacterales; family Desulfobacteraceae; genus Desulfocicer; species Desulfocicer niacini. Next base: position 119,949 of record NZ_BAAHYK010000013.1, on the reverse strand, counting down.
CGCAGATATAGATGCAATATAAACAGTCCAGACGTCCTGAACGGCATCCACGGTTGTACTCACCAGCCTTTGAAATGGAGCCACCATGGCAATGGTGAGACGTTCAAAAGGCCCCACAGCAATGCTGTCCTGACTGCCCACCGCCAGAAAAACAAGATTTCCCAGAATAATAAAAACGGCTACAATCACAAGTATGAATCGTTTAGAAAACATGGCCTCAGTCGATGACAACCTCTCTTAAGATCTCTAAGGAGTCAAGGGCTTTACCACAGCCAAGTGCCACTGTGGTCAGCGGGTCTTCCGCAACAATAATGGGAAGTCCGCTCTTTTCCCGAAGAAGTTTATCAAGATTTTTCAAAAGCGCCCCACCACCGGTGAGCACAATGCCACTGTCCACAATATCGGCGGCCAGTTCCGGGGGGGTCTGCTCCAGAACAATTTTGACGGTCTCAACAATGGCTTCAATCTGTTCGGAAATGGCCAGGCATATCTCCTCGGAATCAATGGTCAGAATCTTGGGAATTCCAGAAATCAGATCCCGTCCCTTGACCTCAATGGTTTCAAAACTGTCTGAATCTGGGTAGGCATTTCCAATGGTTGTTTTTATTGTCTCTGCGGTTCTTTCACCAATGAGCAGGTTATATTTCCTTTTGATGTGCTGTTTTATGGAGGTATCCATCTTGTCCCCGGCTACCCGGATGGATTTACTATAAACAATACCTGCAAGGGAAATAACCGCCACCTCGGTGGTTCCTCCGCCGATGTCCACCACCATATTGCAAGTGGGTTCCGTCACCGGAAGTCCCGCACCAATGGCCGCAGCCATTGGTTCTTCAATGAGAAACACCTCCCTTGCCCCGGCAAGTTCGGCGGATTCGCGCACGGCCCTTTTTTCCACCTGGGTGATCCCCGAAGGAACGGCAATGACTATCCGGGGCCTTACCAGGGTGCGTCTGTTATTGTGTACCTTGCGGATGAAATGCTTAAGCATGGCCTCGGTGACTTCAAAATCAGCGATAACCCCATCACGCATGGGCCGAATGGCAACGATGTTGCCAGGGGTTCTGCCCAGCATTCTTTTGGCCTCGGCCCCCACGGCAAGGACTCTGTTCTTCCCCCCCCTTGCGTCCGTGCGCACCGCCACCACAGAGGGTTCACTCAGCACAATCCCCTTGCCTTTGACATATACAAGCGTATTGGCAGTCCCCAGATCAAGGGCCAGGTCACTTGAGAAGACACCCAGAACAGAATCAATTATAAGGTTCATATTACCTCTTTCCCATGAATATATTTGATAAATTCAGGCCTGGTTCCAAATTGGCCCATAAATTAAGTCCATATGTAAAAATGATAATCAAACACTACCTGCTAACAGAAATAGCAACAATTTACAAGAGCAACTTTGGCTTGCCCGCCCGGGAGATACATGAACTCAAGATTTATGGTATTTCATTACCAGCGTCAGAAACATCTGCCCATTTTTCCATGACAAGATCATGGAGCCGAGGGCGAAACTGTCTTATTTTAAGGTTATCCCGGCTGGGATGAACACGATTTGTGAGCAATACCACCACAATGGATGAATCAGGCTCCATCCAAAAAGAGGTGCCTGTGAACCCAAGATGCCCAAGGGCCTTGTCGGAAAAATACCTGCCAGCGGAGGAGCCCGTCAAAGAAGGGGTATCAAACCCGGCCACCCGTTCCCGGCCGAATTCTTTTTTTATAAACTGTCCCAGCGCTTTTCCGGGTATTTTTCCGGTGCTGTCCCCATGAATTGCGTCCAGCATATAGCCAAGGAGCTTGCCCACGGCCTGGGCCGTGCCAAACAGTCCAGCATGCCCTTCCACTCCCCCCACGGCCCAGGCATTGTCATCATGGACCTCGCCGGAAAGTATCCGACCCCGCCACGGACAGGCTTCCGTGGCAGCAAACTGACTTTTTCCCTGGTTCACCTGTTTTTTTTTCAGGGGTCTGAAAAAAAGATTCAGATTAAGGGGATAAAAAAAAGTTTCATCCATGAAGCGGTCCAGAAGCATACCGGTGGTTTGTTCAATAATCCATGCCAGCACCATGTACCCAAGATCACTGTAGATCTGGCGTGTTCCAGGTGGTGCCGCTAACGGCACTGCCATGATAAAATTCCGGAGATGTTCCCTGCGTGCCTCACAGGGAAGGTTGACAAGCGCCTGGTAAAAAGGCCTATGGGCAGGAAAGCCCGAGGTGTGTCTAAGCAACTGGTCAATGCAGATTTTTTTTTTATCTTCATATCCCCGGCAGTCCACAAGCCCTCCAAGGGTCTGTGCCGGAAAAATCTCACCGGACTGCACAAGCTTTGCCACGGCAAGGGCAGTGGCAAGGGGTTTGGTCAAAGATGCAAGGTCAAAACAGGTATCCTGCGTCACCGGTTCAGAGCTGAACCGGCTAAGCCTGCCATAGGCCCTGTGAAACACCGTCCGATGCGCCCTTGACACCCAAAGCACCCCGCCGGAAAATACCCCCTGCCTGACCCCGTTGGCCATGAAATTATCAATGGATGTCATGGTATATCCTTTACGCCCCAGGAAAGCGTATGCTTTTTTGCATCCATCACCACCGGAATGCCCATGGGCAGGGAGAGATTAACACAGCCGTGGCCCGCCTGGACACCGCAGAACAAAGGCACATGCCCCAGATGCTCATGGAAAAGTTCATGGAGGATATTTTCATCACCACAGTTTTGAAAGTCACCGATAATGACGCCTGTTATTCCCTGGAACACACCTGCCTGGTGCATCTGGGTCAACATGCGGTCAATTTTATAAGCGGGTTCATTGATCTCTTCCAGAAAAAGAATGTTGCCGGAAAATACGGGCTGAAACGGGGTGCCGCAAAGATGACAAAGGGTGGCAAGGTTTCCCCCATAAAGCATCCCTCGGGCCACTCCTGGGGTCAGGGTGACACCGTTTGAAGCCTTTATGTCGGGCAGGTCATGAAAAGCAGTGGTCAGTGCCCGGTACAGGCTGTCACAGGTCAGGGGGTCTGCCTGGGCAAGGGAGGTAAGCACCGGCCCATGAATCACCGGAAATCCCGCATGCTTACCAAGACTGACAAGGGCCGCCGAGACATCACTGAAGCCGACAAAGGGTTTAGCGTGCCTCTGGAGAAAATCAAATTCCAGCAGGGGCAAAACCCCCATGGCTCCAAATCCCCCCCGGGCACACATGATGGCCTTCACCTCTGTCATGGCGGTCAGGGCATTGAAAATATCTGCCCGGTGACGATCGTCACCGGCAAGGTATCTCTTCCTGGCATATATATCCCGGGGAACATGCACCCGGAAGCCCATGCGTTCAAGAATCTTGATTCCCTGTTCAAAAATGTCAGGCTCAAAGGCGCCGGAAAGAGCACATATTCCTATGGTATCCCCGGCAGCCAGGGGTAGAAAAGGCTGGGTTTCGCTGATCATGGCGCCATCCTGTTTTACTTATGAATAAAGCCGGGAAATAACAAAGGGGACTGCTGTCTCAAGCCGAAGGATGCGATCCCCCAGATGAACGGTTTCAAAGCCCGTGTCTGCCAGGGAATTCACCTCTCTTTCAATGAAACCACCCTCCGGCCCCATGGCAAGAATACAGGGACAGGCAATCTGCCGGGGACAGGCATCCCAGGGGCCGGGGTGGGCGGTGAGGGATAGCTTTCCCCGAGTAAGCCCGGGAAGGTCTTGTGTGACAAAGGGTTTAAACAATCGCCGGAGATGCACCGTGGGCATCATGGTATCCCGGGCCTGTTCAAGACCCAGAATTAACTCTTTTTCAATGGCGGCCGGTTCCAGCAATGCACTGGTCCAGAAACCTTTTTCCACCCGCCAGGTATTGATCAGAAAGATATCCTTGATCCCCAAGCTGGAAACGGTCTGCAATATCCGTCGAAGCATCTTGGGACGGGGCAGGGCCAGCACCAAGGTCAACGGCAAAGGCGGCGGCGGCACGCGGTCCAGCAACACAGCCATGTCCACATAATCAGAACCTGTTTCAAGCACCTGTGCCGTACCCATTTTGCCGTTGAGAAGGCCCACCGTTAACACATCCCCGGGACGGGCTCGGTGTACCTTCCGGATATGGATCATACGTCTATCCCGGAGACGGACCCGGTCCGGCCCGGTATAATCGTCTGTAAACAACAAAATAAGATTCATATCCTGACCTCGCTGACCGGTCCGCCATGGCAGGCGAAATAAGCCCGGGGTCAAGGCCTGATGACAGCCATTGATCCGGGGAGCGGCCCCGCCACGGCCGGAAAAAAGCACTGCCGTAATACCGGCAGTGCAAATACATATTCACAGTAAATATTCGGTCAGCCCCTTATCTTCACCTGTTTTGGTCTGCTACGCAGTCCTAAACAGACGAATATGGGGAAGCACTGTCCAAACATGTACTATTCACCCCGAATACTTACTGTTTACAAAAAAAAACTAATTCATTACAACTCAAAATTGATGATGGAGTGTACCTTGTCAAGGGCGCTTAGTTCCTTGCACACACCTTCCGGCACCGGTGTGTCCGTACGGATAAAGATGATGTTACGATCACCGTCATCTTCTCTTCCCACCATCATGCGGGAAATATTAATGTTGTGCTCTCCAAGGCAGGTACCAATGCTACCGATGGCACCAGGAACATCCTTGTTATGGATCAGAGAGAGATACCCTTCGGGAATCACTTCCAGACGGAACTTATTAATACGAATGATTCTGGCATCATCCTTGCCAAAGATAGTACCGGAAATGAGATTGGTTTCATTTTCATACACCACCCGGATGCGAATAAGGTTAATATAATGAGCACTTTCCTGGCTGGAAATTTCAGAAATCTTGATACCCATCTCTCCAGCAAGGGAGGTTGCGTTAACAGAATTGACCTCATCTGGCACCATGGGAGAAAGAATGCCCTTTACAGCGGCCAGGGTAACGGGTTTTAAATCCAGATCAAAGAAATTACCGGCATATTCAATGGAAATCTCCTTGATGGGTCCCTTGGCCATGGTGGCGTGCATGGCACCGATTTTTTCCGCCAGATAAAGGAATGGTGCCAGTTTTTTGAGCAACTCACCGGTGACCGACGGCACATTCACGGCATTGATAACTGTATTGTGCTTTAGATAGGCGATGATCTGGTTGGCCACGGCCACGGCCACATTGGTCTGGGCCTCCTGGGTGGATGCGCCGAGATGCGGGGTGGCAATTACCTGATCCAGGGTCAACAGCGGATTGTCCACCGGGGGTTCCACTTCAAATACATCCAGGGCTGCCCCGGCAACTTTACCTGAAACAATGGCGTCATAAAGATCCTTTTCCTGGATGATGCCGCCCCTGGCACAGTTGATCACCATGACCCCGTCCTTCATCATGGCAAAGGTGTCCTTGTTGAGCAGGTGGGTGGTGCTTTCAATCTTGGGAACATGGATGGTGATATAATCGGATCGTTTATAAAGCTCTTCCAGGCTGACGCTTTCAAAGCCCTGTTTTTCAATGTGCTCGGCGGTGACGGCGGGATCATAGATAATCACCTGCATCTTCAATCCCTGGGCAAGACTTGCCACAATGGAGCCGATGTTGCCAAAACCAATGACACCAAGAACTTTATTAAACAGTTCCCGACCCTGGAGATTTTTCTTTTCCCACAAAGAGCCCTTCAGCGTGGAGGTTCCCCGGGGAATATTCCGAGTCAGAGCCATCATCATGGCAATGGCATGCTCGGCGGTTGTAACCGTGTTACCACCCGGAGTGTTCATCACTGCCACACCATGTTTGGTTGCACAGGGGATATCCACATTGTCAAGACCAATGCCTGCCCGGCCCACCACCTTAAGGTTGGTTGCTGCTTCCAGGATTTCCTTTGTAACCTTCGTGGCGCTTCGGATGACAAGACCATCATAGGCACCAATGATGGCTTTGAGCTCATCCGGGGAAAGCCCGGTGTTTACATCCAGCTCAATACCCTCTTCATTCCTGAAAATTTCAAGTCCCGCCTCACCCAATTTATCGCTTACAAGAACCTTCATCTCAACGCTTTCCTTTTATTCTTATTTTTCTTTTTTAAAAGATGTCATGAAATCAACCAGTGCTTCCACTGCCTCCATGGTGGCGGCATTATAAATGGATGCCCGGCATCCGCCCACGGATCGATGACCTTTAAGTCCGCCAAGGCCTTTTTGCGTGGCAGCGGCAATGAATTCTTTTTCCATGTCTTCGGTGGGCAGACGGAAGGTGACGTTCATCAACGAACGACTGCCCTTATCAGCTGTGGCGCGATAAAAATCACTGCCATCGATGAAATCATAGAGCAGTGCCCCTTTCTTTTCGTTGTGAGCCTGCATTTTTCCAAGTCCGCCCATGTCTTCTTCCAGCCATTTCAACACCAGTTGAATGGTATAGATACCAAAACATGGCGGAGTATTATACATGGAATTTTTGGATGCAAAGGTGTCATATTTGAGCATGGAGGGCAGGTTCTGCTCTGCTGTTTTAAGCAGATCATCCCGCAAAATAACCATGCAGGTGCCAGATGGCCCGATATTCTTCTGGGCTCCGGCATAGATCATCCCGAACTTGTCCATATCCAGGGTCCGACTGAAGATATCCGAAGACATGTCCGCCACCAGTGGAATACCACCGGTGTCAGGAAAGGATGCCCACTGGGTACCTTTAATGGTGTTATTGGAGGTGATGTGCACATAGGCTGCCTCGGGATTAAAGGCAATGTCACCGGGAATATATGAAAAATTTTTATCCTCGGAGGATGCCACCACATTATAAGACTTGTTGAGTATGCCGGCTTCCTTAATGGCCTTGGTGGACCAGGTGCCGGTGTTGACATAATCTGCGGTTTTGCCCTCTCCCAGGAAATTCATGGGAATCATGGCAAACTGAAGACTTGCTCCGCCCTGGAGAAAGAGCACATGAAAGCGCTCATCCAGATTCAACAGCCGTTTCGTTCGAGCCACGGCATCATTGATAACGTCGTCAAACCACGGGGAGCGATGACTGATTTCGGTGATGGACATCCCGCTTCCCTTGAAATTTAAAAAAGAGGCCTGGATTTCTTCAAGCACCGGCAGGGGCAATGCTGCAGGCCCTGCATTAAAATTAAAAATACGCTTTTCCGTCATGACACGATTCTCCTTATTTAATTATACTCACGTGTTTTATGAAATTGAATATCCGGCCAGGCTTCCATGGCAAAGCCGAGTTGATATTCACTGGTGGTTAAAAAGGCCACCCATCCTTCTGAGTCCACGGCTATGCTTGCGGCATTCTGACTGATAAATTTTTTCTTCATTTCCGGTTTGTCACAGGTAATCCAGCGGGCCACAGCAAGGGCCACCGGCTCAGAGTCTGCTTCCACACTGTATTCTGCCTTGAGGCGGGCCATGGTGACGTCAAACTGTAAAACACCCACGGCCCCCATTATATAATCGTTGTTGATGTGGGGGCGAAAGACCTGAATGGTGCCCTCTTCTGCCAGCTGTGTCAAACCCTTCTGCAAGGCCTTGGTTTTCATGGGATTTTTCAGAATAATCCGCCGAAAATGTTCCGGGGCAAAACTTGGGATACCGGTGAATTTCAAGGGTTCCTTGTCGGTGAAGGTATCGCCAATCTTGATGGTGCCGTGATTGTGGATACCGATGATATCCCCAGGGAAGGCCTCATCCACATTGCTTCGTTCCTGGGCCATGAAAATGGTGGCATTGGAAATAATCACATCCTTTCCGATGCGGTGATGCCGAACCTTCATTCCCTTTTTAAATCGTCCGGAACAGATTCTGAAAAAGGCAATGCGGTCCCGGTGGGCCGGATCCATATTCGCCTGAATTTTAAAGGTAAAGCCGGAAAAACCCACTTCCTCCGGATGAACCGCCCGGGTGGCAGCCTGGCGGACACCCGGGGGGGGGGCAACTTTAACAAAGGAGTCAAGCATTTCCCGGACCCCGAAATTATTAATGGCACTGCCAAAAAAAACAGGAGTCTGGGACCCCTTGAGATAATAATCCATATCAAAGGGATCTGCCGCCCCCCGGATCAGTTCCACATCATCCCGGAGTTCCCGGGCCTGGTCACCCAGCTCCTGATCCAGAATGGGGTCATTGAGATCTTTTATCATCACCCCATCCCCATCCCGGGGGCTATATCCCGGCGAAAAAAGACCCAACTCTTTTTTTTCCAGATGGTACACCCCCCGAAACCGCTTTCCCATACCAATGGGCCAGGTGATGGGCGTACATTCAATCTGAAGTTTTTCTTCAATATCTGCAAACAGGTCCAGGGGCTCCATGCCCTCACGGTCCATCTTATTTATGAAGGTCACAATGGGGGTGTTTCGCATGCGACACACCTCCATTAATTTCTGGGTTTGGGGTTCCACGCCCTTGGCACTGTCAATGATCATCACTGCGCAGTCTACCGCCGTAAGTACCCGATACGTATCTTCAGAAAAATCTTTATGCCCCGGGGTATCCAGCAGATTAATCTCAAAGCCTTTGTAGTTAAATTTCATCACCGAGGACGAGACACTGATCCCCCTTTCCTGCTCAATGGAGAGAAAGTCACTGGTGGCTTTGCGTTCAGTTTTTCTGGATTTGACAGCACCTGCCTGCTGAATGGCACCGCCAAACAATAAGAGCTTTTCCGTCAGAGTGGTTTTCCCGGCATCGGGATGACTGATGATGGCAAAGGTGCGACGTCTTGCAATTTCTTTTACCGTGCGTGGATCTGTTTTCATGGATTCCTTAAACATTTTGTATTCCCATAACACAACTCAACCGAATTGGTTTATATAGTCCATAAAAGGGCTTTTTTCAATGAATTAATTATTTCCTTTTTAAACGCCCATGGATTTCATCAATCACACAACCTTCCGGCTTATAAGGAAATAATTATCATATTTTTAAAAATAAGCAGATTAGTAAGTTCAAAACTGAGATATTACGCAATTATGCAGCACCCAAACACGGATTCTGCCCACCAGAGATTCCATCCAAATATTCAGGGTGCCCCTTGTTGGGATCAAACCCTCAGGGTTCATGGCTGTGCATTGCCGTAAGGGTGGCTCCGATAATAACAAGGCCTCCGGCAACGGTGCGCATTCCGGGAACTTCCCCCAGAAAAATCATGGCAAGCAAAATCCCGTAAAGGGGTTCCAGTGCGGTAATAATCCCGGCGGTGCGGGTTTTGATATAAACCAGGGATTTAATAAACAGAAAGTGGGAAAGGGCCGTACAGAGGCCCCCCAGAAGGATAAGCAGAAAAATTTCCCGGGGTGTGGGAAAATCGATATCCAGGAACACCACCCAGGGTATCAGAAACAATGCGGCAAAAACATTCTGGTAAAAGGAGACCGTCAGGGGAGGAATGGTTTTTACATTTTTTCGATTTACAAGACCCAGAAGGGCAAAGGTAAATCCCGATGTCACCCCCCACAGCGCCCCCTTTACAGGCTCCCTTGAAAGATCAAAGGAGGGAATCACCATCACCAGTCCCACAAATACCACCAGCGCCACCACACAATTTTTAACCCCCAGTCTTTCCTTGAAGAAAAAAGGCTCCATGAAGGTGACAAAAACGGGGAAGGTGGAAAAGGTTAAAAGCCCCATGGCCACCGTGGAAATCTGGATGGAAATAAAAAAAGTACACCAGTGCAGGGCCAGCAGCGCCCCCTGCAGCATAAACATGACCCGGGGGGCTGATATTTTGTTTCCGGGAAAGAAAAAGAAAGGCAACAGGAACAAGGAGGCAAAAACTGTCCTGCCAAAAACAATTAAAACCGGGCTGCACAGGAGAAATTTCCCGAACAGCCCGGAAAAACCGAACAGCAGCACCGCCAGATGTATATCCCGGAGACCGGGGTTTATTTTTTTCACCGCCGGTTTGATGAAAATAGACATCAGTCAGTACAGCGCTATCTTGTCAACTGGCGGTATTTAATACGCTGGGGCTGATCGCCTTTGATACCCAGTCGTTTTTTTCGATCCTTGTCATAATCGGAATAACTGCCCTCAAAAAACACGGTCTGACTGTCGCCTTCAAAGGCCAGAATATGGGTGGCGATGCGGTCAAGGAACCACCTGTCATGGCTAATGACAATGGCGCATCCGGCAAAGTTTTCCAAGGCCTCTTCCAGGGCACGCATCGTGTTAACATCCAGATCATTGGTGGGCTCATCCAAAAGAAGCAGGTTGGCCTCTTCCTTGAGCATCCGGGCCATATGAACACGATTACGCTCACCGCCGGACAGCACTCCTACTTTTTTCTGCTGGTCCGCACCTGAAAAATTAAACTTGGACACATAGGCCCGGGAATTCACCTCCCGCCCTCCCAGAAGAAGGGTTTCGTTGCCCCCGGAAACAACCTCCCAAACGGTCTTGTCCGGGTCAAGGATGTTGCGCTCCTGGTCCACGTAGGCAAGCTTTACCGTTTCTCCCAGTTCCATGGAACCCTTATCCGGTGATATTTTTGAGGAAATCATGTTAAAGAGGGTGGACTTTCCTGCCCCGTTTGGTCCCACCACCCCCACAATCCCACCGGGTGGAAGAATGAAGTTCATGTCTTCCACCAAAAGTTTTTCCCCAAAGGCCTTGGCAATACCTTTTGCCACCACCACCTTGTCTCCCAGGCGGGGTCCCGGGGGAATAAAAATTTCCAGATCTCGCTCCTTATCCCGGCTGTCCTGCTTTAAAAGCTGATCATAGGAACTCAATCTGGCCTTGGATTTGGAACGCCTCCCCTTGGGCGACATTTTGATCCACTCCAACTCCCGTTCCAGGGTTTTCTGGCGTTTACTTTCCTGCTTTTCCTCGTTTTTCAGGCGATTGCCCTTCTGTTCCAACCAGGAGGAGTAATTGCCCTTCCAGGGAATTCCCTCACCCCGGTCCAGCTCCAGTATCCAGCCAGCAACATTATCAAGGAAATAACGGTCATGGGTTACCGCAATAACCGTACCCGCATATTGACTTAAGTGGTGTTCCAGCCAGGCCACAGACTCGGCGTCCAGATGGTTGGTAGGCTCATCCAAAAGCAGAATATCCGGCTGTTTCAGTAACAGACGACACAGGGCCACCCGACGTTTTTCTCCACCGGATATCAGCTTTACAGACATGTCTTCGGGGGGACAGCGAAGGGCGTCCATGGCCATCTTCAACCGAGAATCCAGATCCCATGCCTCCAGATGATCCAACTGTTCCTGGAGTTCCCCCTGTCGCTGGATAAGTTTGTCCATCTCATCATCGGACATGGGTTCTGCAAATTTTTCGCTGATGGCTTCGTATTCATTCATGAGGTCCACTGTTTCCTGGACTCCCTGCTCCACAATTTCTCTTACGGTGGCATCTTCGTTTAAAAGGGGTTCCTGCTCCAGGTACCCCACGGAAAATCCCTTGGAAAGGATGGTCTCTCCATTGTATTCGGTATCAATGCCCGCCATGATTTTTAAAAGGGAACTCTTACCGGAACCGTTGAGTCCCAGCACACCGATTTTAGCCCCGTAAAAATAGGACAGGCTGATATCCTTGATCACTGGCTTTTTATCATAATATTTACTCACCCGCATCATGGAGTAAATAACTTTTTTTGTATCTTCCGACATGACTTAAAACTCCTTAATATAACTTTGATAAAGGTGACAACATTCCTTTGTTGCCTCCATTGTTTTTTAACACGCGTGGCAAAAATCAAAATGGTATTATGCGCCCCCCCCGAGGGGCAATGGGCCCGGCCCGAAACCGTAGACGGCTCAATTGGCCGGTTCCTATTATCCCTCGGGAGGGCTCTGCTGAGGTTGCCCAGACGTTTTATTTTCTAATAAAAAAGCCAAAACGACAAGACGATTTAACACCCTGTACCCATTAACCACCTAATATATCACAGGTTCCCGGAAAATCATATCAATGGCCTCCCGCCCGTTTTCTGCAATGCGGGGAAAAGGCCCGCTCACCCCGGCAAGCTGCCTTAAATTCTCACCGGTTCTTAAAATCAACCGGGCAAGATCGCCTTCGGCAAACACAGAACCATCCACCACCTGATCCCAGGGCACCCCCATGGCCCAGGAAAAAACCGGAATGGCTGGCTGGAGATACAGATTGGGGGCGGAAAACCCACCTGCCTGTAATTTTTCTGCAAAGGGAAAAAGCGCTTCCCTTAGCTTTGCAAATTCCCGGGTCAGACGTTTGGGTAGGCGATGCCCCAGAAGGGCATCATCATCAAAGGTTTTTTCATTGACAAAGGCTGCCATCACCGCCGCCAGCATCACAGGGTCCTGGTCGGGCAACAGCCCCTGGCGGAGACACTGGGCCACCATAAGAGGCTGATCCATGCGCAACTGGGAGGTCCATTCGCCATCTTCGGTCAAGGTGCCTTCCGGTGTGACAAATCCCTCCTCCTTTAAAAAATCCAGGTGGGCCAAAAAATCCTGCCACAGGTATTTCAATCCATAGCCATACTCTTTTCTGGCCTGACGGCCCTGTTTTCCAAGGGAAATCAGGTAGGATGCAAAGGATTTTTCCAGCAGTTCATGGATCTGGGGGGGCGTATGGGAAAGTAAAAGGTTCAGCACCATGGAAAAGTCTATCTTAATCTGACTGTTCACATCCATGGGGGGGGCCGTCACCATTTTGGCAACATGTTTAAGGTCCATGAATTTACCGGGCATGACAATGGCAAACCCGATATTGTCCATACCTCTTCGCCCGGCACGACCGGTCATCTGCTGAAACTCGCTGGCCGTTAGGGGAAGAAACGAGACCCCGTTAAACCGATCGGAATTTAAAATAGCCACACTTCTTGCTGGAAAATTCACCCCGGCCGCAACGGTGGAGGTGGCAAACATGGCATCTAAAAGCCCTTCGGACATAAGGGTTTCCACCACCACCTTCCAGGCAGGCAGCTGACCGCTGTGGTGGGAACCCACGGCGAATTTTTCCATGTGCATACGCTGGTCATGGCCTGCTAAATGGGGATTGTCTCCCACAAGTTCCTGTATTCTTCTTGCCAGAAGGGCCTTTCTTTTGGGGTCCTGTTTGAGAATTTTTCCATTGCAAAGACCAATGGCCCTGTCGCAATCCACCCGGGATTTTAGAAAAAAAATGGCCGGCAGCAGATCGTAGGCCTTTAACACCTTTAAAATTTCACCGAACCGGGGAAGACGACCGGGCTGGGAAATGGCTGGCAGCTGTTTTGCCTTGATATATGCCATCACATTTCTGTGCACTCTGTTTTTTCCGGGGATACCCTTTTCTTTCAGCAGAGGATTTAATGTGCCCGATGGATGAAAAAACAAAGGAAACAGGGGAACCGGACGTTGGGTCTCCTGGATTACCTGACATTTTTTCCCCCTCATGGATTCAAGCCATCCGGCAATATGATCGGCGTTGCCGATGGTGGCGGACAACAAAAGCAAAGACACCCGCTGGGGCAGATAAATAAGCGTTTCTTCCCACACCACTCCCCGTTCGGCATCCCCCAGGTAATGGGCTTCATCTAAAATCACCAGGCTGCAGGAAAGATCTTCCCCCGTGTGCATGGCATCATAGAGCTGATTTCTTAAAATCTCTGTGGTGCCGATGATAATATCGGCATCCCCATTTTCTTTTTTATCACCGGTGAGTATCCCGACTTTATCCTGCCCAAACTCGGCAATGAACTGGGCATATATTGTATTGGTCAAGGCCTTTAAGGGTGTTGCGTACCACACCCGCTCCCCCCTGTCTATAACCCTCCGGGCCGCACTTTGCGCAATCCATGTTTTACCTGCCCCGGTGGGGGCTGTGACCAGACAATCCCATTGGGCGATGGCCCCAACGGCTTCTTGCTGGAAGGGGTCTGGAGAAAAGGGACGGCTGTGGGGCACACCAATTTTCTCAAATACGGGTCTAAGACAGCTGTCCGCACCGGGCTTCATGGAAGCAAAACCAGCCATGCCATTTTTTCTTTTTTTTCCACCATGATTTCTTTTTTTTTCCATGGACAGGATAAAACCACAATTCCCACAAGTATGCAAGATGCCAGCGATATTTATTTGCTTTTGTTGGGGTGAGGATGGGCATAAACCGTATTAAACCACCCCCCGTGAGGGCTTGATCAAAACAAGAACCAATGCTTTTAAAGGCACGCTTCATTTATGCTTTACATTTTCCAGAGCAATGCACCCAGTTTAAAGATAAGTTTTAAAAAAAGTGCAACCTACTTTTTGGGTCATATGAAGAATGCCCTTTCTAAAATATCAAAATCTGATCCAGTGGAACAAGACCGAATTGAAACCTATGATTTCCGGTTAAAATCAAAATCTTCCAGGAAGCCCCGATGAACCAGATCATAAAAATAAATACGCCTCATCGTTGCATTTAAGGTATTTTTAGAGTATAGGAACTCCCGGCGTTGCACCAGAATTCTGCTTTAAAGATGAGTTCTGTTCCCGAGCAGTCTTTAACCGATTCTCAATGCTGCGCCATGGTCAATGTTTTATGAGGCTTTTTTTGCAATATCGACCACCTGAGAACAGGGGGAGGGTGCAGGTCGGACTTATTTTAGTGTGCTGTTGTATAAACACGACGCAGGATAGGACGGGCAAGAACAAAAGCACAATAATGCAAGTCCGACCTGCCCATCCCTTTGAAATCACTGATATTACAATGAGACTCATTTTTTTAATTTTTGAAACGGTTTAACCACCGCTAACCGATTTTTCTCCCAGAGGCCATAGCACTGACCCAGGGGAGTATTCTCAAAAAGGATTTGTCATGGAAGGTGCGACAGTACCAATTATTGTATTTCTAATTGTTTACGCCCTGATAACCTTTGAACTGGTTAACAAGGCAGTATCAGCGCTTCTGGGCGTCATGGTTCTCTTGATCATGCATGTTGTGGATGAACACACGGCGGCATCATTGATTGATTTTGAGACCATCATGTTGTTGTTGGGTATGATGTCCATTGTTGCTGTACTCAGGAAATCAGGATTTTTTTCAATTCTTTCCGTAAGGATTGCAGAATTGACCAAGGGCAACCCCCTTAAAATCTTAATTCTTTTTTCCATTGTAACGGCGGTGCTTTCGGCATTTCTCGATAATGTCACCACCGTTCTTATCATCATTCCCATCATCATTGAACTGACCCGGGGAATGGGGTTGGACCCCAAGATTTATGTCATCAGTCAGGCGGTTATTTCCAACATCGGCGGTACGGCCACCCTTATCGGTGATCCCCCCAATATCATCATAGGCTCCAAGGTGGGATTGACCTTTAACCAGTTCATCGGAAACCTCATCATTCCGGTAATTATTTCATTTTTTGCCGTCCTGCTCTTTATCTGGTTCACCAACAAAGATAAATTCAAACCCATTGACAACAATCTGGCAAAACTGTTTTCCGTTCAGCTGCTGCTGGAAAAAATCAAGGTTGAGTTTCTCAATACCCGCATTGATAAAAAACTTCTGGTAAAAGGCTTGAGCTGCCTTGTCATTGCCATCCTGCTCTTTGTCACCCAGACCGTCACCAAAATGTCCCCGGGGGTTGTGGCTGTTTTCATGGCCATGGTATTGTTTACCATCTCCGGAGTGGATGTGGAGCATATGCTTGAAGAGGTGGAATGGAGCACCCTGCTCTTTTTTGCCGGTCTTTTCATCCTGGTGGGGGTACTGGAACACAAGGGAGTTATTGAATGGGTGGCCCACAAGGTATTCTTAAGAATCGGGGACAACCCTTATGTCATGGTACTCACCGTTTTGTGGGTGTCAGGTATTGTATCTGGTTTTCTGGACAATATCCCCTTTACAATCACCATGATTCCCATTGTAAGACTCATGCTGGAAGTCAATCCCATTCCCAACAATATCCTCTGGTGGGCCTTGGCTCTGGGCGCTTGTTTCGGTGGAAACCTTACCATGATCGGTGCCTCGGCGAACATTGTTTCCGTGGGCATGGCCAAACAGGCAGGGGTACACATCAGCTTTCTTGAATTCATGAAGGCCAGTGCGGCCATCACCATCATGACACTGATAATTGCCTCAGCATTTCTCACCCTCTATCTATGGATATCCTTATGAATGATAAAAATAGACAAAATATGTACAAACTGCTTCGCAACCTTGGCGATATGCAGGGTATTGCCCGGATGACGGTATTGTCCTTAAACAGTTTCATTGAGTCCATCCGTCAACTCAAATGCACCAAAGACCAGCTGCAACCCCTTTACTTTGAACTGGCAGAAGCACTTAAGAGTTCCCAGCCTAAAATTATTCCCCTGATCCACCTTCTGGAACGGTTTGAAAAGGAGATGGGGGAGATAATGACACCGGAAATGGATCTGGAAGAAATCCGGGAAAAAACCATTGAAAACCTCCAGGAAAGAATCAAGCAGTTCCAGGACAATGCCGCAAGGGTTACGGAAAACGGCTTGAAGTACATCAACAACCATGATGTCATCATTGTCCATTCCCCCAGTTCCGTGGTGACCAACATCCTGGTACAGGCCAAGGAAAAATGGAACAAGCGCTTTGAGGTTATTATCCTTGAGCACAACCGGGACAGAACCCGGCAGATCATCCAGGCCCTGCGGGATAACGACATTGATCACATTGTGGCACCGGCCTACAATTTAAGCCATCACATTGACCGTGCCACCAAAATGTTTGTAGGTGCCCTGACCATCACATCGGACAGAAAAATTGTGGCGCCCACAGGCACCGCAGGCAGCGTAAGCCTTTGTCATCTTAATGGTATTCCAGTACATCTTTTTGCCAACACGCTTCACTACTCCCACAAGGCATCAATGGATCAGTACATTTACCAAGAAGAAGAAAATACCCACAGTGCGAATATGGACTTTTCCATGACCACCCATTCCCACGACCTGGTGAGCCTGGATCTGATCAATCACATTGTCACTGAAAACGGTGAGCTGGATAAAAACGCTTATCCTACCTGATCCTGGCAAAATTTTCATTTCTGCCTGATTCAGGCAAATGAATAAAAAAAAATCAAAAAGCCCGTCCCTGTTAAGGGGGATGGGCTTTTTAATTAAGAGTGGGCGCTGTTGCCCTCCAACAAAATCATTGATTCTTAAACACAAAGCAGATACCCTTGCCCAGTTTCAGTCAGGGGCTTGCAACATATCCTTTTATATCAAAAATATCCGGGCGCACTCCCATTTTCCCGGCAGCATTACACATTCAACCCAAATAGATGGTATAAGAAAAAATGAACAAAAAATTAAAACCCCGGATTCTGGCACCTGCCGGTGACCAGAATGCCTTTCTGGCGGCCATTGCCGCCGGTACCGATGCCATATACTGTGGACTGAAAATTTTTTCTGCCCGCATGGAAGCAGGCAATTTCAGCATGGAAGAACTCTCCCGGCTAAATGCCCTGGCCAGAAACAAGGACGTAAAAATGCATGTGGCCTTCAATTCCCTTGTCAAGCAGGGGGAGATCGATAAGGTGCACCGGATTCTGACCAAACTTACCAGATATGTCAATCCCCATGCCCTTATCATCCAGGACCCCTGTGTGGCCGCAATCGCAAGGGAGGTGGGTTTCAAAGGAGAACTTCACCTTTCAACCCTGTCCAACTGCACCTTTCCCATGGGTCTTGATGCGGCAAAAGAAATGGGCTTTTGCAAAGTGGTCCTTCCGAGGGAACTGAGCGTTGACGAAATAAAAATCATGGCTGACAAAACACCCAAAGAGCTGGATCTTGAGGTGTTCATCCATGGGGCGCTTTGTTATGGGGTTTCCGGCCGATGTTACTGGAGCAGCTGGTTCGGGGGCAGAAGCAGCCTGAGGGGCAGATGTGTACAGCCCTGCAGACGCATGTATCGCCAGAAAAACAACCGACAGCGTTACTTCTCCTGTCTGGATCTCTCCGCGGATGTGCTTGTTAAAGTGCTCAAGGACATCCCCCAGGTCAGCACATGGAAAATTGAAGGCAGAAAAAAAAGTCCCCACTATGTGTTTTACACGGTGAAAGCCTATAAAATGCTCAGGGATCATGGCCATGATCCCAAACAGAAAAAGATTGCCCTTTCCTTTCTGGAATATGCCATGGGAAGACCTGCAACCCACTATAACTTGCTATCCCAGAGGCCCCAGAGCCCCTTGCAAAAAGATGCGGAAACCGGATCCGGACTCTTCATTGGACGGGTCAAGCAGGGAGATACCCCCCATGTGATAACCCGGGAAGCCCTTTTGAACGGTGATCTGTTGCGGATGGGGTATGAAGAGGACAAGGGCCACCTGATCCAGCGAATCACCCGCCCCATTCCCAAAAAAGGAAAGCTGGTGTTAAAGCCAGGTAAAGGCCCCAGACCGGCAAAGGGGGCACCGGCATTCATCGTGGATCGAAGAGAACCCGAGGTCCATGCACTGATCCAGGATCTTGCCGGGGAACTTGAAAGGTTCAGTCCTCCTGACATAAAACCCGCCGATATCCCCCCGGAACCCCTGGGACAACAAAATCTTATACCGGCATCCGTGGTAAATGCCCCCCTCCGGGATATCACCCTTTTCAGATCCGCCCCCGTGGGTCGAACACCGGGAACCATTGCCCGGTGGCTGGACCTGTCAACGGTGAAAAGGGAAAGCGGGAAAAAAATCAAACAAACCTGGTGGTTTCTGCCCCCGGTGCTGTGGCCCGGTGAAGAAGAAAATTTAAAAATGGCCATTGACCTGGCCCTGGAGCGCCATGCCCGCCATTTTGTCTTGAATATTCCCTGGCAGATTGCCCTTTTTGACACCCCTGAAAAGCTCAATCTCTGGGCAGGCCCTTTCTGCAACATCGCCAATGGCCTTCATGTGCACATCCTACGGGACATGGGATTTTCCGGTGCCTTTGTCAGCCCAGAATTAACCCAGAATGACTTTGTTACCCTGCCCAATGTCAGCCCCCTTCCCCTCGGTGTGGTAATGGAAGGAAACTGGCCCCTTGCAATTTCGCGGATTATTTCCCAGGAAATTTCACCGGATTTGCCCTTTTCAAGTCCCATGGGAGAGTCTGCATGGATTTCCAGAAGAGAAAATAATTATTGGATTTTTCCTGGTTGGCGATTAAATTTATCTCCCATGAAAAAAATTTTATATCAGGCGGGTTACCGTTATTTCATCACAATGGAAGAACCTGTAAATAAAGAAATTTCTTTAAAACAAAGGCCTGGACTCTGGAACTGGAACCTCACATTGCTATGATTTTTTTCAAAAAAATGTTGACCTTTTCTATTTTTTTAAATAAAGGTTAGTCATCATTTTTTAAAAGTCATAAAATAAGTAATTCCGCTTCAGTATTCTGGTGCTATTCTAACCCCAATAACATGGAGCTTTACTTTGAAAAAGACGCGACGTAAATCTATTGTTCTTGCAAACTTCTTTATTTTGTTCCTTTTCTGGATGATTTTCTCTGGAAAATTTGATTTCTTTCACCTTACCCTGGGGGTCATCTCCTGTAGTCTTGTGGCGTGGATGGCTGCAGACTTTCTCATCACGGCACCTAGCTTCATCACTGTTTCAAAGATGTGGATTGGATTTATCAAGTATATTCCATGGCTTATATGGCAGATCATCCTTGCCAACATTCATGTTCTCCGCCTTGTCCTGAGTCGGGACATGCACAGTCGAATTAATCCCCAGATCATCAAATTTCGAAGCACCATCAAATCACACATGGGGCTGGTCACATTTGCCAACTCCATCACGCTGACCCCCGGCACCATCACCGTCGCCGCCACCACATACGGCGATATGGCGATACACGCCATTGACAATGAATCTGCAGCCCCACTTCCCGGCGATATGGAAACAAGGGTTGCCAAAATTTTTGGTGAATAATGGACAAATTTATCCTCTTTTCAGCCATCGTACTCACCATACTCATGGGTGTACCGATTTACAGGGCCGTCATGGGCCCCACGATTCTGGACCGATTCATGGGTGTAAACGCCATTGGCAGCAAGACCACGGTTCTTTTGATCATGATCGGATTTGTTTTTAACCGGGTGGATATGTTCATAGATATCGCCCTTGCCTACGCGCTGCTTAATTTCATCGCCGTTATTGCTGCTTCACGATATTTTCATAAACGAAAAGGGTTAAGTGAGGAGATGAAATGATAATCTGGATATCTGCTTTACTGATTATTATCGGCTTTATCTTTTTCTTCGGCGGTTCCGTTGGCATGATCCGGCTGCCCGACTTTTACTCCAGACTCCATGCCGCTGGCATGCTGGATACCATGGGGGTTTTTATGTCCATGGCGGGCCTGGCCCTGTATGTGCTCCATGAGTTTTCCCTGGGAAATTTATTGTCCGCCCTGAAGATTATTCTCATTGTGGTGTTTGTATTCATCACAAGTCCCACGGCAACCCATGCCATTGTGGATGCCGGTGTACGTGCAGGCCTGAAACCATGGACCAAAAAAAATTAACCCGCAAAGGTGACACCCCATGATCTGGCAACTTGAACTGATTATTCTTTTACTGGTTATTGTATGCGCCGTTGCAGCCATCACTGTGAGGGATCTGTTAAGCGCCGCCCTGCTTCTGGGGGCATACAGTTTTCTTCTGTGCCTGATATGGGCCGTGATGGGGGCTGTGGATGTGGCCTTTACCGAAGCCACTGTGGGCGCTGGCGTCAGCACTGTTTTCTGTGTTGCAGCGGTATTTCACACTACAAGGAGGACCAAAGATTGAAAATTCTTGGGAAACTGACCATACTGCTTTGTGGGGTGCTTCTCATGGTTTTCACCATGGAATTCCCCGACTGGGGGGACCCGAAATCCCCGGCATCCACCCATCTCTCCCCCTATTTTATCCAGCACACCATGGAAGATACAGCCGTACCCAATATCGTCACCTCCGTCTTGGCCGACTACAGAGGGTATGACACCATGTTTGAGACCACGGTGATCTTAACGGCGGGTCTGGCCTGTTTTCTTTTGTTGCGTATTGAAAGAAAAAAGGTGCCCCATCGGTATTACCGCCATGAGCCCACCGGGGTGACACTTCGCATGGAAGGAAAAAAATTTCCCAAAAATTCTGCAGTGTTCCAGCGCATGGATGCCAACTGGGTCCCCTATGACTTTATCATCAGCCGCACCTGCCGCCTGATTATCCCCTTTATCCAGATTTTCGCCCTGTATGTTGTGGCCCATGGACACCACAGCCCCGGCGGCGGTTTCCAGGGGGGCGTTCTCATGGGGGCTTCGGTGATTTTATTTGCCATCTCGCACAGCTTGCGAGCCGCCATAAAGAGTTTCAGCGAAAAAGCCGCGGCTCTCCTGAGTGTCACCGGGGTCTTTATCTATGCCGGCACCGGTGCCCTTTGCCTTATATTTGGAGAGGTCTTTCTCAACTACAGCGCCCTTGCGCCCCTGTTTGGAAGCGATCGCATCATGGCCCGATCCCATGGCATTCTCATGGTGGAAATCGGTGTGGCCGTTGCGGTGACTGCGGTGATGATCTGGATCTATTACAACCTGTCTTCTGCCGGAAAACAGGATGAGGGACTCTGATATGGAATCGATATTCGCACTTATCCTTGCCAAGGCAAATTATGTGGTCTACATCATCCTCATGATGGTGGGACTCTATGCCATGATTGTCAAAAACAATCTCATTAAAAAAATTGTCGGAATGAGTATTTTCCAGACGGCCATTATCCTGTTTTATGTCTCCATTGGATGTAAAAGGGGGGCAAGCATTCCCATTCTGGAGCACCACGCCTCCCCGGAAACGGCCACCCATGGGGCTGAAAAGGTGGTGGCCCATGCCATGGACGCCGTCAATGCTTCCCATTACATAAATCCCCTTCCCCATGTGCTCATGCTCACGGCCATTGTTGTGGGCGTGGCCACCCTTGGTGTGGCCCTGGCCCTGGCCATAAAGGTATATAATACCTATGGTACCGTGGAGGAAGATGAAATTAACCAACAGCTGAGGAGCGGATAAAACCCATGACCCGTCATCTGCCTGCCTTAATCATCGTGATCCCCCTTCTGGCCGCCCTTGTCACCGCCGGATCCGGCTGGATCAACCAGAAAGCCCCGTTTCGCATTGCCGTTGCAGCGCTGTTATTCTCGTTTATCTGTGCAGTTCTGATGTTGATCCAAGTGGTCACCACCGGTATTGCCATGGAGTACAGAATGGCTGGCTGGGCCGGTCCCATGGGCATTGTCTATATCATTGACCACCTAAGCGCCCTTGTGCTTGTGGTGATCACTGCGGTATCCACTCTGAACCTTGTGGCCCAGAAGAAAAACATCGTCTCGGAGTTCAAGGATAAAGAAGGGGCATTTAACGCCCTTTATGTGTTGTTCACCGCCGGACTCATCGGCATGACAGCCACCGGGGACGCATTTAACCTCTATGTACTTCTAGAAATTGTCTCCCTGTCCGGTTATGCCTTGATTGGTCTTGGCAACAGCCGTGCCCCCCTGGCCACCCTGAACTATCTGTTCCTTGGTACCATTGGGGCCACCTTTTATCTGTTGGGGGTTGGCTACCTTTATATTGCCACTGGCACGCTGAACATGGCAGAACTTGCCACCGTCATTCCTCAGAACATGGGATCCGGGGTGATTTTGTTTGCCTTTATTATCTGCCTTGTGGGGCTTTTTGTAAAGATGGCCCTGTTTCCCGTGCATGGCTGGCTCCCCGACGCCTATTCCCAGGCCACCTCGGTGTCAGCAGGGCTCATAGCCCCTCTGACCACCAAGGTCACCGTGTACATCATGATTCGCATCTGCATGACGGTGTTCACCCCGGAATACACCTTTGGACATCTGGACATCAGTGGCTTTATTGTCTTACTGGCCATTGTCACCATCGTGTTTGGGTCTTTGTCGGCCCTGGCCCAGAAAAATGTTAAAAGAATGCTCACTTATATCATTATCGCCGAAGTGGGCTACATGGTGGGAGGATTTTTCCTGGGCAACCGCTTGGGAATTTCCGGGTCTATTCTTCACATTGTCAATGATGCTGCCATGACCCTGGCTCTGTTCCTTGCTGCGGGCATATTCATCTGGAAAACAGGCGGAGAATCCCGCAGTGATCTCAAGGGACTGTTTGCCAAAATGCCCTTTACCATGGCAGGCTTTGTCCTGGCGGCGCTCTCTGTTGTGGGGGTGCCACCCACCTGTGGTTTTTTCAGCAAATGGTATCTGATCTCCGGAGGCATCCAGGCGGGCAACTATCTTTTTGTGGCCGCCCTGATCTTCAGCTCCCTTGTAAATGCGGTTCTGTTTTTCAGACTGTTTGAGATTGCCTATTTTGAGCCCTTCACCGAAGGCCACGGCCATGGTGGAGGCAGCCATGGAAGCAGCAGCCATCGCCACACCGGGGTGCTTGCCATTAAAGAAGCCCCCCTGGACATGCTGGTTCCATTTCTCATTGCATCCATGACCCTTATTGTTCTGGGACTCTACTCAGGAACAATCGTTACCAATATCATTCAATTTGCCATACCGACAGGGGTGATCTAATATGCCAATGGAAACCGTCTTCTCTGTAAAGCCCTTTTTGGCCGTTCTTGTTTCTCTGATTGCCATACCCTGTATTATCTCAAGCCGATCACAGAATATCAGGGAATCATGGACCTTTGTTGCGGCAGCCATCAAGCTTGCCCTGGTGCTCTCAATGCTCCCGTTGGTGCTCAACGGTGGCGTGGTGGAATACACGCTTTGTCAGGTATTTCCCAATCTGGGGATTGCCTTTCGGGTGGATGCCTTTGGCATGCTCTTTGCTCTGGTGGCATCGTCGTTGTGGATTGTCACCTCCATCTATTCCATCGGATACATGAGGGCCCTTGACGAGCACAGCCAGACCCGGTATTTCTGCTTCTTTGCCGTGGCTTTGTCCGCCACCATCGGGGTTGCCTTTTCTGCCAATCTGTTAACCATGTATCTTTTCTACGAAATGCTCTCCCTTGCCACCTACCCCCTTGTCACCCATCACCAGGACAAAGAGGCCAGAAGCTCGGGGAGAAAATATCTCTTGTACATCCTTGGCGGCTCCATCGGCTTTGCCCTGCCCGCCATGCTGATCACCTACCACTTCACCGGTACCCTTGACTTCACCGGCCATGGAGTAATGGCGGGCCATGTCACCTCGGGTACGGCCCTGGTGCTGAGTCTGATGTTTTTGTTCGGATTTGCCAAGGTGGGAATCATGCCCATGCACTCCTGGCTGCCGGCTGCCATGGTGGCCCCTACCCCCGTTAGTGCCCTTTTACATGCCGTTGCCGTTGTCAAGGTGGGTGCCTTCAGTGTGGTCCGGGTGTTCACAGGCATTGTGGGCACCGGGGTGCTGGCCGAATACAACATCAACCTTGTTGTCTGTATCATTGCCTCCTTCACCGTTATTGTGGCCTCCATGATTGCCCTGTCCCAGGATGAACTGAAACGACGGCTGGCCTTTTCCACCATTGGTCAGCTGTCTTATATTATTCTGGGAGTGGCCCTGTTATCAGAATCCGGCATGACCGGCGGCATGCTCCACATTGCCATGCACGCCTTTGGCAAGATCACGTTGTTTTTCTGTGCCGGTGCCATTTTCTGCGCCACGGGCATCAAGTATATCAGTAAAATGAAGGGCATCGGTCGACGCATGCCCATCACCATGACAGCCTTTCTCATTGGATCTTTAAGTGTGGTGGGGCTTCCCCCCTGCGGCGGGTTCATCAGCAAATGGTATCTGGTGCTGGGTACCATTGAAGCCGGGCAGATCGCCTTTTTGTTTGTGCTGCTGTCCAGCTCATTTTTAAATGCGGCCTATTTTTTCCCGGTGTTTTACAACGCCTTTTTCTGCAGCCCCGAAGAAATGCTGTTTGAAGATAAAGTGGACGAGGCCCCTGTTTGGTGCGTGGTACCCCTGGTCATCACCGCCGGTATTTCTGTGGTTCTCTTTTTCTATCCCCAGCCCTTTTTAAACCTTGCCAAGCTGGCCGTCCAAAACATACTGGGAGGATAAATTATGAACGAAGAAAAATTTGAACTGAAACACGACGCAGTCCCCGGATACAAACCCGTATTTCTGGTGGTTTTTATCTTGAGTGTTCTCTACCTTGGTGTGGTGTTCTTAAGCTCATTTTAAATATTTCCGTGTGGTTTAAACGCAGAAATTATCAACGTATTAAATCCCCCTGAAAAGACTTTCAATATTTCTTGGCCGTTACAAAAGCGATAAGGATGATGCACTGATCATGAAAAATGAAAAAAAGCATATGTTTGACAATCCAAAAAATGTGAAGCGGCTCCTGGCCATTTTTTTCACCTCTGTGGTGATTCTCTTTATCTTGGATTTCTTCG
This sequence comes from Desulfocicer niacini, assembly GCF_054657595.1. Lineage (NCBI taxonomy): Bacteria > Pseudomonadati > Thermodesulfobacteriota > Desulfobacteria > Desulfobacterales > Desulfobacteraceae > Desulfocicer > Desulfocicer niacini. The sequence continues at coordinate 94,636 of NZ_BAAHYK010000013.1, read as the reverse complement.
TTCATAAACATGCCCACTTCCCCTGGGAAAACTGGCCGGTCTTTTATGCTATCTTCGGATTTGTGGCCTGCGTTTTACTGGTGCTGGTCTCCAGATTCATACTAAGGCCCCTGGTGAAACGAAAGGAGGATTATTATGAATAACGTCTGTATCCCCCCGGCATTCATTTTCATCGTCGGCGGTCTGCTCATTCCCTTTCTTAGCGGAAAGGCAAGATCCACATATGTGGTACTCCTGCCGGTGGTAGGTTTCATCAATTTGATCTCCATCCCCATGGGCACCTTGATGACCGTGCCCTTTCTGGATTATACCCTGACCCTTGTGAGGATTGATCGCTTAAGCCTTGCCTTTGGCTATATTTTCCACATCATCTCCTTTATCACCATCATCTACATCCTGCATGTGAAGAAAAACCTTGAATATGTGGCAGGCTTTATCTATGCCGGAGCGGCCCTTGGCACCATCTTTGCCGGGGATCTGTTTACCTTCTTTGTTTTCTGGGAAACCCTCACCGTGGGTTCTGTGATGCTCATCTGGGCAAGGGGAACCAAAGCCTCTGCCGCAGCCGGGTTCAGATATTTATTGGTCCATGTCACTGGCGGATTAAGTCTACTGGCCGGTATCGTCATGATGGTCATGAAAACCGGTTCCATCAAATTCGGATTCATCGGACTCACCGATACGGCCTCCTGGTTTATTTTCATGGGAATCGGCGTCAACTGTGCCTGGCCTTTTCTGCACACATGGCTCACCGACGCTTACCCCGAGGCCACCATTGGCGGCACGGTTTTTTTAAGTGCATTCACCACGAAAACAGCCATTTATGCCCTTGCCCGGGCCTATCCCGGCACCGAACTCCTCATCTGGATCGGAGTTGGTATGGCGGCCTTTCCCATCTTTTTTGCGGTGATTGAAAATGATCTTCGCCGGGTACTGGCCTACAGTCTGGTAAACCAGGTGGGGTTCATGGTGGTGGGCATTGGCATTGGATCAGAGCTTGCCATCAACGGGGCTGTGGCCCATGCGTTCAATGATATTTTATTTAAGGGTCTCCTGTTTATGTCCATGGGGGCGGTGATGTACCGCACCGGAAAAATCAATGCCACGGATCTGGGAGGACTTTATAAATCCATGCCCTGGACAGCTGCTTTTTGTATTGTGGGGGCCGCGTCCATATCGGCTTTTCCCCTTTTCAGTGGGTTTGTGAGTAAATCCATGGTGATGTCCGCTGCGGGCAACCATCACATGATCGCCGTGTGGCTGGTACTGCTCTTTGCCTCTGCCGGTGTATTCCACCATGCGGGTATCAAGATTCCCTTTTTTGCCTTTTTCGGCCATGATGCCGGTCACCGTGTGAAGGAAGCGCCCCCCCACATGCTCATTGCCATGGGTCTTGCCGCCTTTTTGTGCATCTTTAACGGTACCTTTTATAAACCCCTATACAGCATTCTTCCCTATGCGGCCACTTATGAGCCCTATACCCTGTCCCACATCGTCACCCAGACGGAGCTGCTGTTTTACTCGGCCCTGGCATTCACCCTGCTCTTGCTGTCAGGGATTTACCCGGCGGAAATGCGGGCCATCAACATTGATTTTGACTGGTTCTACCGAAAGCCCCTTAACGCTGTGGAAGCTCTTTGTGCCCGGATTTTTAATGGCATCAACAGTGTATGTGACCTTATTTTTGTGAAAACTCTGACGGCCCAGATCAACGGATTTGCCGTCAATGCCACGGCAAAACTCACCAACGGCTTGCTTTCCCCTGTATTGCGTGCCAACGCCAGAAATCATGGCCCGGATGAAAAGCCACAATCCTCACAGTTTGTTCCGCGTGACGTGGATGTGGAAAAAGCCTTCAGCACCGGGACATCACCCATTGGCATATTTGCCGCCTGTGCCGGATTGATGATCGTGGCAATGTACTTTTTTGCTTAATAATTTGCTCTGTGACGCCCTTATAACAAAATAACATCCAATATGGGGACCATATGATAACCAAGTCTGAATTAAAAAAAGATGAATTTCTGGAATCTCTCACCGATGAAATGCTTGAAAAATTTATACCTCTGACCGAAGAATGGACCGTTGAATCCGGTGAGATCATTTTTAACGAGGGAGATTCTGCTGACAATTTTTTCATGGTAAAATCAGGAAAAATCTTGCTTGAACAAAAGATTTCCGAAGATATCATTGCAACGGTGGGTACCGTGGACCCAGGAGAATCCTTTGGATTGTCCGTTCTTTTATATGAACCCCGACGGCTGATGACGGCTATCTGCAGTGAATCGGCCACCGTTTATGTCATCCACAAAAACGCCCTGCTCGACCTCATGGACCAGGATCACTCCATGGGATATTTTATCATGAAGCAGGCCGCCCGGGTACTGAACACACGCTTAATCCTTAGAACCGAACAATTCTTGAGATCCATGCACTCCCATCCGGACATCCACGAACTGGAATCAAATTGATAAGTTGAGGTCAGGCCAGGATTATGGGTGTTATTATCAGAAATAAACACGCTTCCCCCTGATTGAATCAAAGCAGTAAATAAAAAAATAAAGCCCTATGAAAAAAATTTTCATAGGGCTTTTCATTTTTCTGGACAGCCGAAGGATCCGGTCCGGGCAGGCTTTAAAAGAACACTCGGCAAAACTGCCGGATTTTCAATCTTTTAAAACACATTCAAATTCACCATCACAGATGACGCCGAGAAAAATGCATATTCTTGTGATGAGTTTTAATTCACGTTTCGTGAAATCTTTATCCGATTTTGCAATTTTATAAGCGAGTTGAACCGCATTTACAGCTTCGGGGCGACTTATCAAGGGCGTAATTTCTATAAATGCATCGGCAAGGGCATCTTCTGGATGTTTTATAAAATGGTTACACCATTTCCGATACTCTTTAATTAGCTTTGCATGATCTTTTTCTTCAAAGTATTCTGTGTCCTTAATAAATCTTTCTGTCTCTGCGACTTCGCTTTCGGTAATGGTTCCATCAGCGGCTGAAATACATGCAGCCAATACCATTGAACTTCGCCCGATATCCTCATCTATTAACAATTCCTCGAGTTTGCCCATGCCCTTTTCTAAATAACTCTTAGTCTGGTTTAGCATCTTTTCAACAATTTCAATCATTTTAACCTCCTAAATTCGACTGGGTGGGGGTGGCAGGTTTTTCTTTTTCATTGTCCATATCAGGTTTCGGTTCTTTTACATCATCTGCCGGTATTTTTTGAATTTGAGTGGACGGCGACACCGGAACCTGTATCCCATCAGAGCGTCCGGATTTTCGACGCAATTCCTGTTCTAACTTCACCGCTGCTTCCTCAAGACTCGGCGCCATCACAACCACATCTTCCAAAGACATGATTAACCGCTTTATTTGCGGTATTTTCAATGGCCCTTCCTCTTGGAGATAAACCGGTTGGATATAGAGCGGTGCACCTCCTCCAGTGGGTTCTATTATCATTTTTCCCAATACCAACTCGGAGCCTTTCTGGTCCCACAAAGAGAACTGTTCTGAAATCACCACGTCCTGGTTCACTAGAGAATGAACCTGTGCCGGCCCATACACCTGTTGATTACGTGGAAAACGGTAAGCATAGATTTTTCCGTAATTTTCAAGGTCGCTTCTCGCCACCATCAATGCCCGCAGGTTGTCCCGTCCAAAGGGGGATATGGGGAGAAACAATAGAAATTCATCTTTTCCTTGTTCTAATAAATCCAAAGTCAGGTAATAAGGTTCAGCTGGAAAAAATTCTGTCCCCACAGCGATCTTGGAAAACATCCAGAGATCCTCCTGTCGGAAGAACCGCTCCGGATCTGTTTGATGATAGGTTGCATACATGGACATTTGAATGGAAAAGATATCGCGGGGATACCGAATATGTTGCTTCAAAGATGCCGGCATCTCGGACAATGGCTTGAACATTCCAGGATACATTCTGCTGTACGCGTTGATGATGGGATCGCTGGAATCGGCTTGATAATATGAGACATTTCCATTATAAGCATCGACCACGACTTTTACGGCATTGCGAATGTAGTTAAATCCTTCTTCTTTGTATGGCAATGCAATAGGATAATTGGATGCCGTCGTATACGCATCCTGTATCCAGAAAAGCCCCTTTGGCGTGGCTACAATATAGGGATCCTGATCCAGTTTTAAAAATGGGGTAATATGCAGAATTCGTTCTGTAATATTTCGTCGAAATAGTATTTTGCTCTGATTGTTGGTTTTGGTGGTAAAGAAAATGTCTCGATCATTGAAATAGTTTGCCAGTAAAAATTTACGCCAGAGGGAGTTGACCGCGACCCCGCCCGTTCCATTATAATGGACGATGTTCTGACCTTCGCCGATTTCCCCGACGGCGTTTGGAACGATTGCGTAAGGCTTATCCTCCTGACCGTAGTAAATCTTCGTTTGATCGCTGGATAATCCAATCTCGGATTTAGGGGGGATGTCTTTGACAAACCAGGTCATGAATTCATCACCAGCCTGGGCAGCCGGAATCATCGCCACCCCTTGACCGTGGGTGTACTGAAGATGAATGTTAATCCAGTTTTGAGCGACTTCGGGCAGTTTTGATTTATCTATTTCCCTTGCTCCGAGATAGACTTGCCGATAATCGCCATCTATTAAATAGCGGTCGACATCGATGGTTGGAAATGAATAATATGTCCGAATGCCTTGAAGTTCCTCAAAGACCCCCCTAAGTACATCCTTGTCCCAGACGGGAATATTACGTAAACGGCGCAGGACATTCGGATCATCGGCGGCGAAGACCACATCCGACTTCATTTCAAAATCCCTGGATTCGACTTTGTCAAGTCCATATGCCGCAAGCGTAGATTTTACACTTGCCTCAATGTAGTCCCGATCTCTCGCTATCTGGTTTGGTGCCACGATGTATTTTCGAATAACATCCTCAAATTGCCCAACATTTTTTCCGAGCAATGCAATAACAAAAATCGAGAAAAAGATAATGGGCAGTTTCCATCCCACGATTTTGTTGAATTTGAGTACCAGGAAAATACCCGTCAGGAACAGGGAAATCATTGTAAGCCATATAAGAGGAAGAGTCACATTCATCTCTATATAGCCGGGACCTTTGAAAATAGGAAGGTTTACAGTTTCATACAAAAGATCATACCGCTCCAGCATAAATCCCCAACACAAGACCAAAAAAATAAATATCACCAGAATACTGGTGTGCCAATGTGCTTTCTTGGGGGGCTTGCGGTATTCAATGGGCGTGGAAACCTCCTTGTACCAGTAAACAAACAAGACGCCTGCGAGCATCAATGCCATTACTATAAGAATTTCTTTTTGGAGCAAATGATAGATCGGGAGAGAAAAAAGGTAAAAGCTGATGTCCTTGCCGAACAGAGGGTCTACAACATTACTATTATTGCCAAAGAGAAACAACAGCGAATTTTCCCAATCTTTGAAAATCGGTATGGCAATGATCAACCCCATCACAACGGAAAGAATAAGGTACATGTTTCGCAATGCGTGGTTGACATATTTCAACCAGTTTTTTCCTTTGACAACAGGCTCTTCATCTGTAAATCCGACAATTTGGAAAGCCACCCTGAAGTTGATATAAAAAACTACGGAAAATATGCTCGTGAAAAATATAAGTACAAGGTATGGATAAAAGGTCCTCAGGATGTAATATAATTTCATCCCTTGGGTTTGAAACCACCACAAATCAACAAAAAAATCCACGAATATAAATTTTACAACAGCAATCAGGATACCGAGTATCAAAAACGAGCCGATTATGAAGGTCATCCACTTTTTTATATTAGTCATTTTTTTCATTTCTTTTTTTATTATATGGGTAAGTTATTTCGGAGTCATTCCTAAAGTCATGTGCCTTGTCGCCAGTCATGTAAAAAACATGCTCAGGTTAATGATCCTACTGTTCGATGGTCTGAAATATGCTCAGTCAGTTTTTCCCTTATCTTTTTCCATTTGATTATGATCATCAAAAAATATGCGGTTTAACTTTGTGATTTTTTCTTTGGATGATTCCAATACCAGGAAATAACCGATACTCATGGCAAATATCACACCTGCCATTGCCCAGACATAGTCTGAACTGATTTTGGTGAAATCGAGAATGATGATCTTCCGGGCAATGGCCATCAGTGCAGTTGCCATAACAATTTGAACATGGATGACGTCATCTTTCAAATAAATAGTGATATTAACAAATATCTCAATGGCGATCAGAACGGCCATAAAAGCCCCGAAAGTGGCAAGTATGTCACTAATTGTCAATAGAAACTTAGGCGGTGTCATCAGTTCTTTATAAAGGACCCAGCAAACATCTACCACGCCCCAGATGATCACAGCAGTCATGATTATAGCCAGAATTTTTACGGCAAATCTAATGACGGTGTGAAGTTTTTGGATTAGTGGATCATCGAGATTATTACATTCATTCATTTTTTATTCCTGCTTGAATTAATCTATACGCTGATGGCTTGCCAAATTAATGCCGAGTTGAGGAGCGACCCACTTGGGTTGGCTGCTCCAACTCGTTGTTCAGTGTGCTGCGGAGCGCGTCAAACCCATACTCAACTCCTTGTTCAGTGCGCCGCAGGCGCACTGAACAAGGAGTTGAGAGGCATATTATGAGCGAAATAAATTTATCAGACATATTTATTTTTTTACAGCTTTATAAAAATTGTTTTAAATTTCAACTTTTATTTCTGCCATCTTTATTATGGGAAGCAGATGTTTTTCTTTATCCATGATGGTGTCGATCAATTTTTGAGAAGCGCTTCGATAAAAAAGAGATACGTTGATCTCTCCCCCTTTTAAATTTTTTGATGGTAATTCAATGGTTTCAATCAATGATTTTTTAGGAGGTATCCTTCTGTCTTTCAGTATCTCACGGGCTTTGGCGATATTATGAACAGGATTTCCTTTGCCATCACCGAAAATTGTATTATAAATTATCGTATCTTTCGGTAAGTATTGGTTTTCATCCTTCAGACCTGAAACAAAGACCATCCCACCTGATTTATCCTTTACCAAAATCTCAAGCCACATCTGGCGGATATCGGTAAGACCGGTGGGCAAATAATGGCCAGCACCAATATTTTTAACCTCTATTACCAATTTGTGCTGATCCAGTTGTTTTTTATCAATGTACAGGGCGGCTGAGTGTTGAAGCCGTGATATGGCCATTTGGGCTTTCTCCAGATCCCCATTCAATTTCGGCAGGTGGGCATTGGCGCCAACAAAATAATGTGTAAATATATGCTCTCTTTCCGGGCCATCATCAGATGCCACTCCCGGATTTCTGGGTCTTTCGGTACTTCCCGTTGCCGGCATATCCGGCCGTTGATACATATGACATCCCTGACAAGTAGTGCGCTTACTCAAATCTTTGGAATTGTAAGGGCCATTTTTCCATTCTGTGTAGGTTGTTTCCAAATCGGTTCCGAAAACCACATGTTTCACATCATGGCATGTGCCGCAAATCTCTGAATTTGTATGAAATTCTGAATAGGCAACCCCATGATAATCTGATTCGGAGTCCTTAAATGGCCCACGTTTGACGCCAGGATCATCTTCTCCGTTTCCAGGTTCAATTTGAAGACCATTATTGTAGAGTTTATGTGCTGTTGTGGCGGAATGACAATAATCACATTGAATACCCATCTGGGCAAGTTCTGGAATTTTGCTTCTATCGTCAGAGGATTTGGTTGGATATCCGGTAATAACACCAACAGGGGTATGACATTTCACACACGCTTCAGCTTCCTTAATTTCATCCAGATGTTTCAGGTCTTTGAGGAAATAATCAGAAATACTTTTATATATCAAATCCTTATGTGATAAATGATGCAGTGAATTTTCCCACTGCATGTAGATATCCGAGTGGCACCCCCCACACGTTTCCGCATCTATAAACTGATCAATTTGACAAATCGATGTTATGTTTTTTTGCTCTTTTTTTTTTTTTAATGGTAGTTCTTCCGCTGAACTCAATTGTTCCTGAACAAAATCCCAGTTAACCACATTATCCAGAACCGATTGTACGAAGTTTTTTCGTCTGTTCTTGTAATCCAGATAATAGGCATGCTCCCAGACATCCACAACAAATATTGGTTTTATCCCGTAGGCCACTGGCGTGTCTGCATTGGCTGTAGTGAGGATTGTCAGGCCGTCATTTTCCTTCACCAGCCAGACCCAACCGCTGCCGAACTGAGAGGCTGCCGCAGACACAAACTGTTGTTTAAATGCATAGAAACTGCCGAAAGATTGGTTAATCTTATCAAGAAGTTTTCCCCCAGGTATGTTTCCACTGTCAGGTTTGAGGCATTCCCAGTAAAAAGCATGGTTCCAGGCCTGGGCCAATGCATTAAATAAAGGTTTATAATTTTCTTTTCCTTTTATTTCATGCAGCAACATAACCGGAGAGGTCATGGTGAGACCTGTTTCTTTCAAAAGTCGATTGGTCGTTGTCACATACCCTGCATGGTGCTTATAATAATGAAGCGCCATGGCTGTTTTTGAAATCACGGGCTCAAGTGCATCCAGGGCATAAGGCAATTTTTTTTGTGAATACATATGGTCTTCTTTTCCGCCGCAGTGGGTCAAAAGAAGTCCTGCCAGAATCATCATAAGCAATGATGCACATTTGTTAATCTTTTTTTTTACATGATTATTCATTGGCAAAATAGTAACTCCCCTTAGAGCGTGTAACTCACTAGATTCTATAACAATTTTACCCGATACCACCTCGGAGCTTTCCTGGTTTATGATGTGATGCGAAATATTACCCTATTAAACTGCTTATAGCAAACATTATCGTGAGGCGCAATGGTGTTTTTGATGATGATTAGAGAGAAATTTGTTAAAAGAATGTCAAAACAAAGGATAATTATCCCAACCAAAATCCTGATTATAACGAAGTGGGGGATCAATCCATAACTTGCTAAAATCATATGTTGGAATTATCGACCACAGCCTGTGCAAATGCCAAAATCACCGATAATGCCAATAATACAAGCCTGCCCCCTCTCTGATTAAAAGGGAAGTTCTTTTCAATAACTCGGGGTGGGAAAGCCTGTCTACCCTTAAATGCTGGCTACTATTCAAAAAGATTTCCTGAATGCCTGGACTTATTGCGAACCTACATTAAGGGTCGTACCGGGAAAATGGGAATGCGCCCTGGGATGTTGACCGAATATTTACGAGCATGTGACCGAATGTGCGACCAAAACTAAAAGGGGTTATGGTAAAAAACCATAACCCCTAAAATTCTATTTGGTCGGAACGGCTGGATTTGAACCAGCGACCACTTGTCCCCCAGACAAGTGCGCTACCAGACTGCGCTACGCCCCGATCACTTAAAAACAAATACGATTTACCACCATTGCTATCAGGTGTCAAGCGGTTTTTAAATCAATTCTATTTTTAATTTAAAAAAACGAAAAATCCACAGTCTCAATACCCATTGAAATGATCCTGGGGCTTGATCACAACATAGGCATATCTTCAAAACACGTGCCCCCATTCAAAACTCAATGGGCCCTGCTGCCTTCCCATGCCTTTTCACTGATTTTTAAAAACCCAGCCACCGCATCCGGATCAAACTGCTTTCCCGACTCATTTTTGATTATTGACAGAACCTTTTCTTTACTCATTTTTCTTCTGTAAGCCCGATCCGAGGCCATGGCATCAAAGGCGTCTGCAACGGATAAAATTCTTGACAGCCTTGGAATCTCTTCTCCGCAGGCACCCTTTGGATATCCCTTACCATTATAGAACTCATGGTGATGACGAATGATTTCCTGCTCTTTTGTCCAGAGCCCCAGCTGACTGACAATATCAGCACCAATGGTGGGATGCTCCTTGATTTTCTCATACTCTTCATCGGTCAGACGTCCGGGCTTGAGGAGAATATCATCCCGGATGCCGATTTTGCCGATATCATGGAGATGCCCGGCAAATTGAAGCACATCCAGTTCTTCATCGGTGCAGTCAAGCTCTTTACCAATCATGACAGACACCTCTGCCACCCGTCTGGAATGTCTCTGCGTATAAGGATCACGGGCCTCAAGGGCGGCAACAAAAGCGTACAGCGTGGCAAATAGGTTATCATAAATATTTTCATAAAGTGCTGTGTTTTCAATGGCAGATGCGGCTTTGTGGGAAATAAAATTAAGGAAAAAGATATCTTTTTCCGTAAATCTACCCTCACCGGTTAAAATAGCGGCGGTGACAATGCCAAAAACCTTGTCCCTGATTTTCAAGGGAGTCGCCATGAAAGAACGAATACCGCAAAACACAATTTCATCCATGGGTTGGGCCACCAGAAGCGGGCTATCCTCGGCAATTGTGGATAAGAGCGTGTTTTTTAATTCCTGGTGCATCCCTTTTCCACAGGCATCCTCAAGGCCGGAAGCAGTGATGGGAAACAAATTGTCCCCAGCTTCTGAATAAATATAAAGGCATACTTCATCAGCCCTGCTGACCTCAAGGCCCAAGCCCACAACCCGGTTAAAGATGTCATGGCTTGAATTAAAGGAAGAAAAGTCATCCATAATTTTATTTAACAGATTCACCTCTTCCACCTTAGCCGTGAGTTCGAGGTTCAAGGCTTTGATGCGTTCCTGGCGCTGCACTTCCTGCCGTAGAATCAGGTTTTCCACAAACAGTTCACGCTCCCTTAAAATACGACGCAGACTTAATTCCATCTGTTCCAGATTAACAGGTTTAATCAGATAATCCACCACACCGTTTTTAAGGGTTTCAATGGAGTTTTCCAGGGAGGGAAATCCCGTCATCACCACCACCGGTAAAGACGCATCTTTTTTACGAATGCGCTCGGCCAGTTCAAGGCCATCCATGACGGGCATATTAATATCCGTGAAACAACAACCGATGCGGATACCAGTGTCAATAATAGCCATGGCTTCCAGGCCGTTGCGGGCCGTAAACACCTCGTATCCCTTCCGTGCGAAGTACTCCTCCGTTATTTCGAGGATTCCCTCTTCATCGTCCACTACCAGAATCGTGGTTCGGCTGTCATCTTCTATCATACTAAAGAAATCCTGTTAGCTGTTCGGGTTTCGTTGTGACTCTTTTTCCATTGGTTGCTTCAATATACTAAAGGGACCGCCATTTATCAATGTAAAAAAACGGGCCTATACACAACACTTTTTGGGGAGAATCAATGAATATTTATCTGAATAATGCATTAAAAAACGAACATTATTCTTGACTTTAACGATAACAGAGAATATTATTCGATCTATAACATCATCTCTCCCTCCTTAGGGTGCCTGTTCTTTTATCTCGCTCCTGAAGGAGGGCCAGGACTGATTACACCGTTGCCCATCGAAGCACATCAATGGGTCAGAGGAATTTGCCCTGTGTAAAGTACGAAAGAGGACCCATGGATCACATTGATTTTAAAATTTTAAAAATTCTCCAGACCAAGGCAAGGGTTCCCAATGTGGAAGTAGCTAGGGAGGTCGGCATGGCACCCTCAGCGGTTCTGGAACGTATTAAAAAGCTCGAAGCCCAGGGTATCATTGATGGATACGAAGTGCGACTCAATCCCGACAGGTTCGGGGGGGCACTCATCGCTTTTCTCCACATCCGTCTCACCCGGGATGCCCTGATACAAGACACCGCCACGAAACTTGCCAAGCTGCCATCCATACAGGAAGTCCACTACATTGCCGGTGAAGAGTGCCTCATGGCCAAAGCCAGAATTGCAGACATAACGGCCCTTGAAACACTTTTAAATACCCGGATAAATCCCATGGCATCCGTGGCCCGGACAAAAACCGCCATTGTTCTTTCCACCTTTAAAGAAACGGCAAAGATCCCTTTGCCGGAAACCTATATCAACACCCCTTAACCCAAGGAGATTCACCATGCCCATGTCCAGGGACTTTGAACAACGCCTCTCAGCTGTACTTGAAAAAACTGTCCAGCAGTTCGACACCCCTTTTCACATTTACGATGAGGCTGGCATAAGAAAAACCGGTCAACTTCTGAACCAGGCATTCTCACAATTAAAGGGATTCCGGGAATATTTTGCGGTGAAAGCCCTTCCAAATCCAAGTATCATGGCCCTCATGAAGGAGATGGGCTTTGGATTTGACTGCAGTTCATCCCCGGAACTGTTGCTGGGTAGAAAAATCGGCAGCAGGGGGGAAGATCTGATGTTCACCTCCAACAATACCAGCCATGAACAGTTTCTAACGGCAGCCAGGGACGGCGGCTCCATTCTCAACCTTGACGATATTTCCCTCATAGCCAAGGTACCTGTGATGCCGGAACTGATCTGTTTTCGCTACAATCCCGGCCCCCGTCGAAAGGGTAACAAAATCATCGGCAATCCCATTGAAGCAAAGTACGGGGTCAGTCATGAACAGCTGGCAGATGCATATCGCCAGGCCATGGACAGGGGAGCCACCCGATTCGGCATGCATACAATGCTTGCATCCAATGAACTTGATTTTGAATATATTGTAGAAACCAGCCGCATGCTCCTTGGCATGGTGGAAGAAATTTCCCAGATCCTGGATATTACCTTTGAATTCATCAATATCGGCGGAGGCCTTGGCATCCCCTACCGCCCTGACCAGCCTGAGATTGATATCATGGCCATGGGAAAGGACATTTTCAAATTAATGGAAACATTTCAACGCAAAAACGGCTGGGCACCCAAACTGTTCATGGAAAGTGGCAGATACATGACAGGCCCCCATGGCGCACTGGTAACCCAGGTGATCAACCACAAAGACATTTATCGAAAATATGTGGGTGTTGATGCGTCCATGTCTGCCCTCATGCGACCGGGCATGTATGATGCTTATCATCATATACACATCCATGGTAAGGATGATACCATGGAAACCGCCGTGGTGGATGTGGTGGGAGCCCTGTGCGAAAACAATGATAAGTTCGCAGTTCAGAGGACTCTGCCGGTGACCCGGGAAAAAGATCTGCTGATTATCCATGACACTGGGGCCCATGGCCATGCCATGGGGTTCAACTATAATGGTCAGCTTCGCCCCCAGGAACTGCTACTCAGAACAGATGGAAGAGTAGAACTCATTCGAAGAAAAGAAACGGTGGAGGATTATTTTGCCACATTGCAATTTGATCCGGTCAGCGTCTGATGTCACATGTGAAGGTTCTCTTCGTGAACATTTTTTCTGAGAAATGACCATAAGCTGCCCCCCATCCAGGGCCGTATCAATTGGACGTTTGGGGCGACATTAGCCCGTCTGAACTGGAAATGTGCCCCAAATTTTCTATTCTGAAACAAACAGGTTCAAGGTGTCGATGAACACCTTGTCCTCTGTTTCCATCACCTCTATGACAGCCTTGTGCATCCGCTTTTTATGCTCCCCGAAAATGCCCCTTTTTTTCTGAAAAGCGGCGGCAAAGGCCATGGTATCGGCCATGAGTTCCTCAAGGTTTTCACTGGCCTTCTCAATTACGTGGTGCGCTGCAAGCTCATCTGCTCCCACGCGTTTGCCGGTGAGCTTGAGTTCATTGAACTTGTACTCAGGTATTGCCTTGCGAACAAAGGCAATCATTCCCGGAAGAAAGGGAATGTTGATATCCACCTCGGGAAAACAGAAAAACCCGCGATCTTTTTTCATGAATCGAAAATCACATGCACAGGCCAGCATGGCACCATTACCAAAGGCATGACCGTTGATGGCAGCAATGGTGGGAAGGGGCATCTGCAGCAATCTCTTAAAAACTCGATTCATGCCATACATAAAGGTCTTGATGACCTCAAAGTCCTTTTTCTGGAGTCTTTGCCCCAACCACTCAATGTCAATCCCCTGGGAAAAATTTTTGGGGTCATTTGAGGTAATAACCAACGCATGAATCCCTTTATCTGCCAGCACCTCATCAAATATTTCGTTCATCCTGACGGCAAAATCAAGATTCTGGGTATTGGCACCGTTACTCAGTGTCAACACGGCAACACTTCCCTCTTTTTTCCAGTCTGCAATGGCCATTGTTATCTCCTTTAAGTCTTGAAAAATATTAAAAAGCCGTGTTTAATCACAACATGGACCACTTTGGGGTGGGGTTCAGGCTTGCGTTGAAACACAGGTAGTTGCAAAAAGCACAAAGCCTGACAAAACCTTCAGCATCCAAGAGCACAAGTCCAGCTCCGCTGGCCCACCAAATGTGGTGAATGCACCATGCTGTGGCCAAGCTCTTCAAATCTGTGTTGATTGTATGTCCTGTCAACGATATGGCAGTCATATGAAAGGCTGCCAAGGCAAAATCCAGAGTGACATTCTTTTTGTTTTACATGATAAACATTGTTTTTTTACATCTATATCAATTTTTCAAAAATATCAAGCCTCAGATCCCAAAGAACAGCCATTGATTTTCCATGAAGCATGGTATCTCACCAATGCAAAAGGCCCTTTGTCCTGTCTTAAAAATTAGATTGACAACCCAGGTTTTTTCTGGCTATCTTCAATTTAAATAATTGGCTTGTTTCCCACTTTCGGCCATCTTGTTGGCTGGGCAGGCATAAGGTGCTGCAATTTTATTCTTTTTTTCCGTTCCATATCCCATCCATGGACAAAGGTACAATAATGCATTGCCGAACCCCCGGGCGGCTTATACCCACTTAACTGCCCCCCTGCTCCCTGCCCCAAACCGGCCCAGATTGTGACCAGGCCCTTAATTTAATTCACTGTTGATAATTTCCAGATATCTATACATTTTCTGAATCTTGTCTGGATTAAATGCTGCTGGGTTTCTTAATTCTTAAAACCGTATTAACACAAAGAGGTCCCTGAAACACACCACAGGCGGATGCCGTACAACCTTTCATAGTGTCGGTTTTAAGCAAAGGCACTGAATAGCGTATAGAACCGTTAACTGCCCGCACCGGTACCATGTCATTCTTTCTATGGTACTGGTACAAAAATGAAATGGTGTGCCCAGGAATCCCGGGAATGGATCATGATCATTGGACTTGATGTTGGCGGAACGCATACAGATGCAGTCCTTTTAACTAAGCAGGGACTTCTACGACAGATAAAAGTACCCACGGACAGATCAAATCTGTTTAAAACCGTGCTCACCGGATTTAATCACCTTCTTAAAGATATACCCATCGGCAGCATAAAAAGAGTGGTGATCAGCACCACCCTCACCACCAACGCCATTGTTCAAAAACAACTAAATACCGTTGGTATCATCGTCTCTTCCGGCCCCGGTATTGATCCTGAATGGTATCGCACAGATGCCCATTATCATGCCGTGGCAGGTTCCATTGATCACCGTGGAAGAGAACGAAAACCCCTTGATCACAAAGAAATACTTGCCATCGCAAAAGAGATGAAGGAGCAAAATATTTCCATCATTGGTGTCATCGGTAAATTTTCAGTGCGCAATCCGACCCATGAAATTGAAATTCAAAATCTGCTCAAAGATCAGTTTGAAACCATATTTCTGGGGCACCATGTGTCGGGAAATCTCAATTTTCCCAGACGAATTTCCACGGTGCACCTCAATGCATCGGTGTACGAAATGCACCGGGATTTTTTCCATGCCGTTAAAAATTCCCTGGAACAGAAGGGTCTTAAAATTCCCATCCAAATTCTCAAGGCCGATGGGGGTACCATGAACCTTGAATCTTCCATGGCCTTTCCAGGGCAGACCATTCTTTCCGGCCCCGCTGCAAGTGTCATGGGCTCCATTGCCTATGCTCCGGAGGATATGGATGCCATGGTGCTTGACATCGGCGGCACCACCACTGACATTGCCATTCTGGTGGACAAGGTACCCCTGCTGGAACCCTTGGGTATCCGAAGAGGGAAATATAAAAGTCTCATTAGATCCCTTAAAACCTATTCCCGGGGCATCGGCGGCGACAGCCGTGTGCGGGTGGAAAGAGGCAAATTAAGGATCGGACCGGACAGGCTGGGTCCGGCCATGGCCTTTGGCGGCCCCAGCCCTACCCCCACCGACGCTTTGGTGTTCCTAAAAAAAATGGACACAGGCGATCCTTTACTTGCCCAAAAGGGGATTGAAGCCATTGCACAGGAATTAAACATCAGCCCCGAAGCAGCGGCCCAGGCCATTTTTAAAAAAACATGCACCATGATTCTGGATCAGGCCCGAGCCCTGGTCCATCGCATCAACACAAAACCGGTCTACACCGTACATGAATTTCTGGCAGGATACGCCATTAATCCCCGGCAAATATTATTGCTGGGGGGCCCTGCCCCCTATTTTGCCGAAGAAATTCAAGCCATATCCGGCATTCCCACGAAAACAATTCCTGAAAGTGCCGTTGCCAATGCCATCGGAGCAGCCTTGGCCCGAACCACCTGTGAGGTATCTCTGCTGGCAGACACAGAACAGGGCAAAGCCATGTCACCGGAAGAAGACTTCACCATTAAAATTCCCCCCACCTTTTCCGAAGAGGATGCCGTGGATACCACCCACGATCTTTTGCGCAAAAAAGCTCTTAAATCTGGTGCATCCACAGAAGACATGGCAGTGGAAATCATTGAATATCAAAAATTTAACATAGTGCGAAATTTTTCGCCCAGGGGAAAAATATTCAAAGTAAAAATGCAGGTTAAGCCAGGACTCATCAAAGCCTATGATGCCGTTTGTCATCACTGCACCATCAACCCGGAGATATAAAAGGGGATATAATGCTCAAGGCAGCACACAAAACCGGTCTGGTGTTTTTTCCGGCCTTTGACTGGGCCATTGATCCAACCCACCCGGAACGGGAAGAACGACTCTTGTACACCCAGGATCAAGTCACAGAAGAGGGAATCTTTGACATTGACGGAATCGTGGAACTCAAACCGGATCTGATCACCCACCAGGACATTCAAAGAACCCACATCTGCATCCCGGATGAAGAAACCATCACTACGGAATCCCACCTGATAAGTGCAGGGGGTACCGTTGCAATTGCCAAAGCGGTCATGGAAAAAAGAATCAAACGCGGATTTGCCCTGGTGCGCCCCCCGGGACATCATGCCATGCACATCACTCATGGCGGCAGGGGATTTTGTCATATCAACATGGAAGCCATCATGGTGGAATATATCCGGCGACATTATGATGTAAAACGCGTGGCCATCATTGACACCGACTGCCACCATGGTGATGGCACCAATGATATCTACTGGCATGATCCAGAGACCTTGTTTATATCCATTCACCAGGATGGCAGAACCCTGTACCCCGGTTCAGGGTTCACAGGAGAACTTGGCGGTCCCAATGCACTGGGCTCCAACCTGAACATCCCCCTTCCCCCGGGAACGGCCACCGAAGGATATCTGTATGTGCTGGAGAACACCATCCTGCCGGCCATAGAGACCTTCAAACCCGATATCGTGGTCAACTCCGCAGGCCAGGACAATCACTACACCGATCCTTTGACCAACATGAAATTCTGCGCCCAGGGCTATGCAGATCTAACCCGCCTTCTGAAACCCGACATTGCAGTTTTAGAAGGGGGCTACGCCATTGAAGGAGCGCTTCCCTACGTCAATCTTGGCATTATTCTGGCCCTTGCAGGACTTGACTATTCCCAGGTGGTGGAACCCAATTACAACCCGGAAAAATTAAAACAGTCCCCCCATGTCACGGAAAAAATTAAAAAGACCGTGGAGATCATCAACACCCACTGGGCCAATCGTCATGCCATGCGTGAGGCAACCGGAAAACCCGGAAATATCCAGGAGCGCCAGCGGGAAATCTACTACGACACCGACAATATTCTTGAAAGGCAAAAAGAAAAAATAAGAATCTGCAGGGACTGTGGAGGTGCCTTTCAGGTGGAATCCACGGCCATGCCGGGTTTCCGGGTAATGGCTGTCCATATTCCCCAATACGCCTGCCCCATCTGCCGGGAAAAGGGCTATGAAATGTATGAAACTGCCCCCAGAAACAAATATGATAAAATAATCCTTCAGGATAAATCCCAGGACAATTACATCGTTTCACCCGGCAATTAATACCAGGCTTGGCAACGAAGCTTAAAAAACGGATATAGTTTAATAAATGCAAAACAGTAAGCACGAAAATTTAATCTTACGTGCCCGGGTGCTACAGGCCATCCGGGCATTTTTCATTGAAAACGGATATCTTGAGGTGGAAACCCCTTTAAGGATACCGGTACCCATCCCCGAAGCCCACATTGACGGGTTTACCTCCGAGGGATGGCATCTTCAATCCTCTCCGGAAATCTGCATGAAACGCCTGGCGGCCATGGGATTTGATAGAATTTTTCAGATCTGTAAATGTTTCAGAAAGGAAGAAACAAGCCCTCGGCATCTCACGGAAATGACCCTGCTTGAATGGTACACAGCGAAAAATTCCTACAGGGAACTCATGGATCAGACCCGGGAACTCATTGGGTATGTGGCCCAGCTCCTTGGCCTAAAAAACAGCCTGACCTATGGGAACAAGACCATCTCGCTGGACAGGGCCTGGCAGTTCCTCACCGTTTCCCGGGCCTTTGAAATGTATGGGGGAATCTCCATGAAAAAAGCCATTGAAACAGACAGGTTTGACGAAATCATGGCCTTTGATATAGAACCCAGACTTGGAGAGGAATGTCCCGTTTTTCTGTTTGATTATCCTGCCGCCATGGGAGCGCTGGCACGCCTGAAACCCGGAATACCCGAGATTGCAGAACGATTTGAATTGTATATTGGCGGTATGGAACTGGCCAATGGATTTTCAGAACTCACCGATCCAGTTGAGCAGAGGCAACGTTTTAAAAAGGAAATAGCCCTGCGAAAGGCCGCGGGAAAACCTCTGACTCCTATGCCGTATAAATTTCTGTCAGCCATTGAACAGATGCCGGACACCGCAGGTATTGCCCTGGGTATTGATCGTCTTGTCATGCTTTTTGCCAATGCCCACAGCATTGATAAAGTGGTAACTTTTACCTCGGAAACCCTGTAACCACACTTACCCGGAAAAACCCAACAAATTTTAAATTTATGCCATTGCCGTCAGCTGGTTTTAAGGCGCAAAATATCGTCATTTCCACATGAAGGGCAGTTTTCAGGCCGCCCGGTCCCAGGTTCCTCTTCCCATTCATGGCCGCAGCTATCACAGCAGAACAGGCGGGGAGTTACCACAATTTCGTAGGTGCCGCCCTGAACATTAATGGCTTTACCTGAAATGATGGCATCGGCAATAATACGACGGGCATTTCTCAATATTCTGCCAAAGGTGGCCCGGGAAACCCCCATCAATTCGCCCCCTTCTTCATGGGAAAGCCCCTGTAGATCTGCCAGACGGATGGCTTCGCGTTCATCCACGGTGAGCACCACCTCCTCAAGGTCCAGCATGGGAATTCCCCTGGGTTTAAAATAGCTGACTTCCGGATGATAGCCGACTTTTCTGCTTATTACAGGTCTCACCATTTTGATTTCCAGTAATTCGTAAGTAAGGGTTTTAAATTTTATGAGACAGCCATAAAGAGTTGAGCACAGGCCATGATGAAAACCAAAAAGAGGGGCTCTCTCTTTACAAGGAAAAGCCCCTCTTCTTTATTTTAACACCTAACTTTCAAGGCAAACAACCTTACATCTTTGAGCCTTCTGCATGGCTCTGGAGCTTGACTTCAACTTTTTCTGTCAGGCTTGCATAGTATTTACGCAGGATGACAAGCACTTCTTCACGACCAAAGTGATCCACAACTTCTTCATTGTTGGAAAGGGCATGACGCAGTTTTGTACCGGAAAGGATGACCCTGTCGTCTTTACCATGGGGACAGGTTCTCATGGAAGCCATACCATCGCATTTGTGGCAGTAGAAGGTCCAGTCAATCTTCAGAGGTTCACAAAGAAGGGCTTTTCCGGGCTCTTCCGGGGTCGGAATGGTGTCAAAAATTTCCTGGGCTTCGAACAGTGTATAAAAATCACCAACGCCAGCATGGTCACGACCGATGATCATTTTATTTACACCGTAGTTCTGACGGAAGGTGGCATGGAGCAGGCCTTCACGGGGACCGGCATAGCGCATGTCAAGGGGATATCCACCATTGACAACATGCTGGGGAACAAAATAACCCTTGATCAGGGTGTCAATGCACTCAATACGGACCTCTGCCGGAATATCACCGGGTTTCAGGTTACCGATGAGAGAGTGGATGAGAACGCCGTCACATACATCAAGGGCGATCTTGCAAAGATGCTCATGGGAACGATGCATGGGGTTTCTCAGCTGCATGGAAGCAACATTGGCCCAGCCTCTTTCGTCAAAGATGGCACGGGTCTCTTTGGGGGTAAGATATACGCCTTTGAATTTTTCCGGGAACTCGCCTTCGGAAAGTACTTTTACAGGACCGGCAAGGCAGAACTCTTTTCTGGCCATAACCATCTGAACACCTGGGTGATCTTCCATGGCAATTTTCCAGAACACATCGTCTGCTGACTCTTCGCCGTGTCCCTTGTAAACTTTCTCACATTCCCATTTCTTGTCATCTTCGGTCATCTCAAATTTTTCAGTGACCTTCATGGTGGCATAGATCTCGCCATTTCTTTCCAGAGTGATCTCGTCGCCAAGGTTGATGGCAGCCGCATCATCTTTGGCAGCATCCAGCATTACAGGAACAGGCCAGAAGGTACCATCGGCAAGGAGGAAGTCTGCGCAAACGCCTTTCCAGTCAGCTTTTGTCATGAAACCGTCAAGGGGGCTGAAACCACCGATGCCGAGCATGATCAGATCGCCTTTCACCTGGGAGCTGATTTCAATTTTTTTCAGGCCAGCAGCTTTTTTCAATTCTGCTTCAAGTTCTGCGCCTTCGAGTTTACAGCAAACAAGTCCTTTTCCACCGTGGGGTGCAACTAATTTAGACATAACTACTAACTCTCCTTAATATAATATTAACCAAAATAAATGTTTGTACCAAACATTTATACAAATTCCATCTTCTGCCCCAAAATACGCCTGGGCACTCAAATGCCTACCATGAACTAATAATGATTGGACTTTTTGTCAAGAATAATTATTGTTTTATCCCCACAAGGGTGCCGATTTCAGCCATGGTCTCCACATGAAAATCCGCCTCAAGCGCCTTATTTTTAAAGGCCACAAAGGGAACCCCGGCTGATCTGGCGGCCATCTGATCATATTGAGAATCCCCCACAAAAAGCATCTGTTCCGAGGTCAGGGAAAACGTTTTCATGATGATGTCCAACTGCTCGGGGGAGGGTTTGGGCTTGGCGACATCGGCCGCCGTCATCACCAGATCAAAACAGTTTTCCATGTCATGGGCAGTCAAGACCGCTTCCATGGTATTGGTCCGATTGGTGGCAACCGCCCTTATCATGCCATTTTTTTCCAGGGCTGTCAGCAGTCTTTTCAAGCCCCTTTCCCGCTGCATGTAAGGAATAAACTGGGCATATCCCATAGTTCCCATAAATGCGTACACCGCATCCAGGGAATCCATTTCAGGAAAAAGGTATTTGAGGGCCTCTTTCACCGTAAACATATGCACCTTGACAAACTGCTCCCGGGTAAGGGGTGTTTTGCCAAAATGAGCCAGTACCTTATTATAATACATTTCGTTGGCGCCTGAAGTGTCGAACATTACGCCGTCACAGTCAAAGACCACCGCTTTTATTTGTTGCATTTTATATTCATTCCAGGATATTGCCAAAGACATTGATTCTTATTTCAGGCTGAAGGGCGCTGTCCGTAACAAGGGTAATCATGTCAAAATATCTGCCGGGACGGTTCTTTTTGTTGGTGACCGTGATCTCCCAGGCCAACTTGTCTTGCCCGGGGGCCGTCAGCACCACTTCCAGATTTTTTTCATTTTTAACAAAAATATCTTTGATGGTAAAAGGATATTTTTCCATGGGAACCACCTTGACCACCGCTTTCAACTCCGCCTGGGCTTTGCCCATGAGGCGTACCACATTGGGCTCAATTTCAACCGTTTTTTCCACTGCCCCCGTCACCTTTAAAGAGATGACTTTTTGAATGGGATCACTGGTATATACCTGAATGGTTTTACTCAGGTTTTTTCCACCATATCCGGCGGTGGCAACTGCGATGTTTATTTTTCCTTCCCCACCCGGGGGAATAGTTCTGTCATAGGAGACAGCGGTGCAACCTCAACCGGTTTTGACCCGAACCACTTCAAGGAGGGCTGTCCCCTTATTTTTGATAACATAGGCATGGGTGACCTTGGTTCCTTCGGGCACCGCATCAAACCGGTACTCCGGTACAGCAATTTCCGCCACAGGAACAGGGTCGTCAGCTTGGGATTCCGCTTTGGTTTCAAGGGACCACACAGGCACACAAAGGGCCATGGACACCAGGGCCACAAGAAAAATAAATTTGATATTTTTCATCTTAATTCCTCCCGTTGGTTTGTGAAAAGTCAAGGTTTAATAATGATAAGAGGACAGCCATGGATTTTTAATCCATACTGCCTCCATGCAATTGTTCATTGAGATAACGACAAAGATCAGTGGCTGGGGTAAATCCATGGTCATCAATGGAAAGCACGGGCACAATTCCCATAAGAGCATTGGCCGCAAATACATGCTCCATGGCATGGACATATTGCATGGTCATTTTTTTTATACGCACCTCATAGCCCTGTTTTTCAAGACATTCGGCGGCCATACGGCCGGTCACCCCGGGAAGTACGTGGTCAGACATGGGCAGATAAAGACAGTTACCCGACAGGGCAAGAAGAGAGGCGGTGCTGGTTTCAGACAGGGTTTTATCCGGGTTGAGAATCAGGGCCTCATCGGCCCCATGGGCCCTGGCATACTGTCCGGCTCTGTCATAGAAAAAATAATTCAGGGTTTTGTGGTCCGCCAGGGGAGTATGGCGATAAAAAGGATAGGTTATCAGACGAAGCCCGGGTTGGCCCAGAAGATCCAGACGATGGACATAGGGCCGTACAAAAACGGCCAGAAAATCCGAGACACCAGCCATTCCCGAAGGGGAGACCTGGCCCATGGCAGCCATGATCTTAACGGCGGCCACCCTCCCGGTGAGATTATTGATCTTTATCAAGTGTGAAATAATGGTTTCCCAGGAAATGTCCGGAGGCGGAGTCTGAAAAAGTCCTTCCCAACTGGCATGGAATCGATCCATATGGGCTTTGAAGAAACAGGGTGTTTCGTCCTGCACCCGGATGGTTTCAAAGATACCGGCACCATACTGCCCCCCCGGTGACAGGGCCTGAATTTTTGCCCTGTCCTGGGAGATAATACGGCCGTTAACCCAGGCAGACAAAGGGTTTTCATATCCACTGGCACCCATCAAAGACAGGGTGTCCATGATGGTTTTACCCTTATGCAAGGTTTCCTCGTACTCTTTTTCCGGGATGGAGTCAAACACAATGCCCCCCCCCACGGAATAATTGATTTTCCCCCCGGCCACAGTGGCGGTACGAATGGCAATGGATAAATCCATGGTATCATGGAAACTGATGTATCCCAGGGAACCGGTGTACACATGGCGCTGCATTGATTCCAGTTCATCAATGATTTCCATGGAACGAATTTTGGGACATCCGGTGATGGAGCCCCCTGGAAAAGTGGCCCGGATAACATCCACGGCATCCATATTCCTGTCAAGCTCGGCTGTGACAATGGACACCAGATGAAACACATTGTCATAGGGCTCCAGGCGCTTATGGGCCGCAACACGAACCGTCCCCCCCCTTGCCACCCGACCAAGATCATTTCTCATGAGATCCACAATCATGGACAGTTCGGCTTCATCCTTGGCACTTTCAGTGAGTTCCCTCGCAAGCGCACTATCTTCATCCGGGGATTTTCCCCGGGGAAGGGTTCCTTTGATGGGACGGGTTTCAAGATATTCTCCCTTCTGCTGTATGAATCGCTCGGGGGAGGTAGAAACAATCTGGTGATCACCGGCATTAACAAAGGCAAAAAACGGGGCCGGGTTGCGGTGATAAAGGTCCCTGAAAAGGGCATAGGCATCTCCCTGGAAACCGGTTTCATATCTCTGGGACAGGTTCACCTGGTAGATATCACCGGCCCGGATATAAGACAAAATACGTTCCACCGCAGCCACATAGGATTCCTGGGTAAAATTGGATGTAAAACCCGATGGATCTATGGCATAGGACCCGGTGTTGTCAGACGACCCTGGAGACACGGAGATATTGTCCTTCTTAAAATTCCCAAAAGGGTGCATCCCATCTGCTGGATTGGCAATGGCCCCGCGCAGAATCTCTCTACGATGATGACCAATAAATGTGGCCATTTCTCTAAATTCCGTGTCAGGAGACAGCTCAGGAGAAAATAGATCCGTGCAGCCGGTCATCTTGTCATGTACCACCACCACCGCAGGAAGCACCAGAAACAGATCCGGAAGATTACGGGGGGAGCAGGTGCGGGGAAGGGTCTCAATGCGATCCTTCAAATCATAGGACAGATACCCGAAAAGCCCCGATGCCACCGGCGTTGCCGTACCTTGGGGACAGGACACCTTGAAAAAGGATAAAATGGCGGACAATGCATCAAGGGGATCCATGTAAAAGTAAAATGTTTCCCCGGGCAGTCTGATCTCAACTTTTTTTCCATGACACACCAAGGTGAGCCACGGGGCTGTGGCCAGGATATGGTACCGGGCGCAGTCCATGGTACCACCGCTCAGAAGCAGCACCGTCCCCTGGCGCGAAGCAAGAGGACGGGCAAATTCATCCAGAGGTATGGAAAGGGGAAGGGACTCCCGTTGGAATGCAGTTATGCGTGGAAGTCTTTTCAATAGAGCGTTTAATGATGTCATGACACGCTTAGAGCCTGGCTCCTGTTCATCGAAGAAAGGGATTTATCTTTTTTTCTCTGCCAATGGAGGTTTCAGGTCCATGGCCGGGATGAACCACAGTGTCGTCGGAAAGGAGGAATAACTTTTGACGGATATTATCAATCAACTGCTGATAATCTCCGCCGGGTAGATCGGTTCTGCCAATGGAACCGGCAAACAGAGTATCCCCCACAAACACATGGCCCGGGGTAAAAAGGCAGACTCCCCCCAGGGAATGGCCAGGTGTATGAATCACCTTCAGGGTAATTTTGCCAAAAGTGATCTCTTCATCTTCATTGAGATAAGCGTCTGCCTTGGGAGAATTTTCAGCGGAAAGCCCAAAGGATGCTGCAGCCCGGTTGAGATCCGCCAGCATAGGTTCATCTGCCTGGTGAATCATTAAGGGGGCCTGGGTGGCATCCTTCATTTTCCGGTTGGCCCCCACATGGTCAAAATGGCCATGGGTATTTAAAAGGTATTTCACCTTTAATTTCAGAGAGGCAAGGGTGGTGAGGATGACATCCGCCTCGGCACCGGGATCAATGACCACGGCCTGTCTTGTCTCTTCACAGCCCAATATATAGCAATTGGCCATGATGGGTCCCACTTCACGTTTCTCTATAATCACAAAAATTCCTCCATTTATCGCTTTATCAAGAGTCAGGCAATTTGTTCAGAAAGGCGAATACGGTCAAGCACACCGTTGACAAAGGGTCCTGATGCCCGGGTACCGAATCTTTTACCGATATCCACAGCCTCGTTAATGGAAACGGTGGCGGGAATGTCCAGGCAGTACAGAAACTCATAAATGGCCATGCGAAGGACATTTCTATCCACCACTGACATCCGGCTTACCCGCCAGTTGGTGGCATATTTATTCAAGAGATCGTCCAGCTCTCCCAGGTATTCCGCAACACCGTTCACCAACTGAAAAAAAAGTGGATTCACTCCTTCAATGACTGAACCTGCCAGGTGTTCACAAAAAAGATCCAGCAGTTCCCGGGGATCACCCTTGTCCACATCCGCATAATAAAGGGCTTGTAGGGCGAGTATTCTTGCCTGCCTGCGTTCCCCCATGCTTATTTCGCCCCGCCCATATCCACCATGAGATTGGCCATCTCAATGGCAGCCATAGCCGAATCAAAACCCTTATTTCCCGCTTTGGTTCCGGCACGTTCCACCGCCTGTTCAATGGTATCTGTTGTAAGAACGCCAAAGATCACCGGTATACCTGCATCCAGGCCCACCGTAGCAACGCCCTTGGAAACCTCGGCACAGACATAGTCATAATGGCTGGTGGCTCCCCGTATAACGGCCCCAAGACAGATAATGGCATCATAGGTTCCCGCATCTGCCATTTTTTTGGCAATCAGAGGAATTTCAAAGGCACCAGGCACCTTTACCAGTGTGATGTCTTTATCTGCAGCACCGCTTCGCACCAAGGCATCCACGGCACCATTTACCAGTCGTTCCGTTATAAAATCGTTAAATCGTGCTGCAATAATTCCAAATTTTTTACCACCGGCCTGCAGTCCGGCATCAATTATACGTGGCATTTTCCATCCTTTACCCTGTTATTCGTTAAGATCAGGGGTACACATTTTAAGCAAATGGCCCATTTTCAGCTGTTTACACGAGAGGTAATCCTTGTTGTATTTATTGGGGCCCACCTCAATGGGCACCTGCTCCACAACACTAAGGCCATAGCCTTCAAGTCCCACCATCTTTGTGGGATTATTGGTCATCAGCCGCATTTTTCGAACCCCGAGATCCGCAAGCATCTGGGCACCAATGCCATAATCACGCATGTCCGCATCAAACCCAAGCTTAAGATTGGCCTCCACGGTGTCGCACCCTTTTCGCTGTAGTTCATAGGCCTTGAGCTTATTTACCAGACCAATGCCCCGCCCTTCCTGGCGCAGGTACAAGATGACCCCACTCCCCTCTTTTTCCATGCGTTCCATGGCCCTGTGAAGCTGATCTCCGCAGTCACACCGCATGGAACCAAAAATATCACCGGTCATGCATTCGGAATGAACCCGCACCAGAATGGCCTTTGCAGGGTCAATTTCTCCTTTGACCATGGCGATATGGGTGAGATTATCCAGATCATTTTCATAGGCAATGATTCTAAATTCCCCGCCAAAATGGGTGGGAATAACAGTCTGGGCGGCCTTTCTCACAAAAGATTCTGTTTTCAAGCGGTAATTTACCAGATCTGCCACCGTGCAGATGCCGATATTGTGTTTTTCACTGAATTTTTCCAGGGAGGGCATGCGGGCCATGGTACCGTCATCATCCATGATTTCACAGATAACCCCAGCGGGCTTGAGTCCGGCAAGTTTAGCCAGATCCACGGAACCTTCGGTCTGGCCTATGCGCACCATTACCCCTCCATCCCTTGCCCTGAGGGGGAAAACATGCCCCGGACGGACAAGATCATTGGCAGTGGCACCATCGGCCACAGCCACCTGAATGGTGGTGGCCCTGTCCGCAGCAGAAATACCTGTGGTGACGCCTTTTTTGGCCTCAATGGAAACGGTGAATCCTGTCTCATAGGGAGATGTGTTGTCCTCCACCATCATGGACAGTCCCAGTCGATCGGCAATGTCACCGGCCAGGGAAAGGCAGATCAGGCCTCGACCATGCGTGGCCATGAAATTAATGGCCTCCGGGGTAACCGCCTCGGCGGCCATGGTCAGATCCCCTTCGTTCTCACGGTCTTCATCATCCACCAGAATCACCATGCGACCGGCTTTTATGTCTTCAATGGCCTGTTCAATTGTTATTTGCGGCATTTGTGAATATTTTCACTCCTTTTAACTTTTAAAGGAAACGCAGTTTAATGCAATCAGTGGATACCAATTTGTGATACCTGTTGCGTTTCAATCTTCGTTACAGCAGTGTAAACTGCTATACGTCTTTTTTATATGAAAAGGTCGCTTTTAAGTCTACCTCAGCTGAGCCCCTCCCCCGAGGGGCAATAGGAACCGGGCAATCGAGCTGTCTTCAGTTCCGGTGGCCCATTGCCCGTCGGGGGAGGGGCGGCATAATGCCATTTACCATTTTCAATATTCGTTGTGTCCGACAGGACATGCGGTTTATATAAAACCGTTTCTGGCCAGCAGGTCCATGCTGAGGCCGCCGCCCACGGTGCGTTTTCCCGATGCAACACCAGTGTGAAGAAATCGCTTAACATATTTGCCAAGCATGTCGGTTTCAATGTTTACAAGGGTACCGACCTTCATGGATGCAATGGTGGTTATCTGTGCGGTATGAGGAATAATGCTCAGTTCAAATGCATTGTCCATTACCTTGTTAATGGTCAGACTGATGCCGTCAACGGCCACAGATCCTTTTTCAATCATTTCCCCGGCCAGGGCAGAAGATACCCCCACCTTGAGAATAACAGCATTGCTTAACTTCTGTATGGATAATATGGTACCAGTACCGTCGATGTGACCCGACACAAGGTGGCCATCCAGTCGATCGGACAATCTCAGGGCTCTTTCAAGGTTCACCCGGTCCCCGTGCTTTTTTTTGCTAAAAGTGGTTCTGCTGACTGTCTCCGGGGCCATATCCACTGAAAAGGTGTGCTTTTGAAGGGCAACCGCAGTGAGGCAGGCACCGTTCACCGCAATGGAGTCTCCAATACGGCACGTAGAAAGATCCATATCCGTGTCAATGGTCAGCACCTTGCCCTGATCCTGGGTTTTAATTGCTGCAATGGTTCCCACAGATTCAATAATGCCAGTAAACATATTTTTCCCCGGTTTTGTCAAAGGGTGTCATTGGACTATTTCAGATAGCCATAAATGAGAAAATCATCATCAAAGCGCATCATGTCAACCCGGTCCAGGGAAAATGCATCCTTCATCAGGGCCGGACCCCGGCCCCGGCATACGGGAATGCCATCATCTCCCCCCAGTATTTTCGGGGCAATATAGAACATCACCTTGTTCACCACCCCGGCAGCCAGA
Source organism: Desulfocicer niacini (assembly GCF_054657595.1). Lineage (NCBI taxonomy): Bacteria > Pseudomonadati > Thermodesulfobacteriota > Desulfobacteria > Desulfobacterales > Desulfobacteraceae > Desulfocicer > Desulfocicer niacini. Next base: position 65,831 of record NZ_BAAHYK010000013.1, on the reverse strand, counting down.
GCCGATGCCATCACACTGCCTCCGCCTTCAATCAGAAGGCTCATGATACCCATTTCTCCAAGACTCTCCATCACGGCATCCAGGTCCAGCCCCACAGAACCAGGAGCCTGGCCCACCGCCACCACCGTGACACCGGCGGCTTCAAGGGCTTTGAGCTTATGGGAAGGTGCATCCATGGCGGTCATTATAATAGTGTCTGCATTGGAAGGTCCGGTGATGACCCGGGCTGTAAGGTCAATGGAAAGTTGAGAATCCAAAATGACCCGTCGAGGATCCCGGGTCTCCATACCCTCCACCCGGGATGTCAGGGATGGATTGTCGGCGGCGAGGGTGCCGGATCCAATAAGAATTGCGTCCACGCTGTGACGAAGCAGGTGAACGTGGGCACGGGATTTTTCATTGGTGACCCAGCGGGAATCGCCGGTTCGGGTGGCAATGCGTCCATCCAGGGTGGAGGCGCATTTTAAAATCACAAAGGGCCGCTTGCGATTTTTGACGTACCATATAAAATCCTCTATCAAAGTCTCTCCGGCATCCCGGCATACACCCACTTCAACCTCAATGCCTTTTTCTTTTAAAAAGGCAATGCCACCGCCTTTTACAAAGGGGTTGGGGTCCACAACGGAAACAAACACCCGGGCAATACCAGCATCCAGGATCTTACGGGTACAGGGGGGAGTCTTACCAAAATGATTACATGGCTCCAGGGTCACATAGATATCGGCTCCCCGGGCCTTTTCTCCGGCATCGTTGATGGCTTCCACCTCTGCATGGGCAAGGCCTGCACCCCGGTGCCAGCCCTCCCCCACAATGCGTCCATCCTTGACTACCACAGCCCCCACCATGGGATTGGGGGAGGTAAATCCCCGACCCTTTTCAGCCAGCTCCAGGGCTCGCTTCATGTGCGCTTCTTTGTTTTTCAAGGCAGACCGTCCATTTTTTTCTTTTTAGGGGTAAGGCGTTTCAACTCATTGATGAAGTCATCCACATCCTTAAATTCCCGATACACAGAGGCAAAACGTACATAGGCAACATCATCCATGGCATGGAGGCGGGCCATGATTTTTTCTCCCAGTTCCCGGGACGGCACCTCTTTTTCGCTGTTATCTCTCAGGTCTCGCTCAATGTCGTCAACAACCGCCTCCATCTGGTCAATGGAAATAGTCCTTTTTTCACAGGCTTTTTTAATGCCTGCAAGGATCTTATGTCGAACAAAACTCTCCCGACGTCCGTCTTTTTTAATGATCATAACCGGTACATCCTCCACCTTTTCATAGGTGGTGAACCGGCGAAGACACTCCTGACACTCCCGACGCCTGCGAATTTCAAGTTCCGTCCGACTCAACCGGGAGTCAATGACCCTGCTGTTCAGTTTTCCACAATAGGGACACTTCATTTCAGAACCTCACAATCTTGCATGCCGGTGTTCCGTGGGCACACGGTTTATATTGTTGTCAGTTGAACCAGCTCAACCCCGGCCTGGCTGAACATCTCCAGGGACATGGTGTCGTTGTATCCATGGCAATAATACACCATGACAATCCCGGCATTAATGATCATTTTCGTACAGATGGAACAGGGTTGATGGGTGCAGTAAAGGGTGGCACCCTTCACACAAATACCATGGCAGGCGGCCTGGATAATGGCATTCTGCTCGGCATGAACCCCACGGCATAACTCGTGTTTTTCTCCGGAAGGGACATTGAGCTTTGCCCGGAGACACCCGGTCTGATCACAGTGTGGTATCCCGGTGGGGGCACCATTATACCCACTGCACAGGATCCGCCGGTCCTTTACCAGCACCGCCCCCACCCGCCGCCGGATGCAGGTAGCACGGGTGGCCACAAGATGGGCAATGTCCATGAAATAGGCGTTCCACGACGGCCGGGGGGAAACCACGGGTTCCATCATCAGCGGTTATCATACAGGGGAAACTGTCGACACAGTTCCAGCACCCGGGCTTTAATCGTGGCGGGCTCCAGCTTTTTGTCAAGCACATCACAGATACACTGGGCCACGGTTTTCATCTCCGCCTCTCCCATGCCCCGGGAGGTGAGCAGAGGCGTACCCACGCGAATCCCACTTGTGACCATGGGACCTCTGGGATCATTGGGAATGGCGTTTTTATTCACGGTGATACCTGCAAGGCCCAGCAGTTTTTCCGCATCTTTACCGGAAAGGTCTTTATTGCTCAGATCCACCAGCATGAGATGATTGTCTGTTCCACCGGAGACCAGATTGACATCATGGGCCATCAATGTCTGGGCCAACACAGCGGCATTTTTGATAACCTGCCCTTGATACTCTTTGAAACTAGGATCAAGGGCCTCTTTAAAAGCCACCGCCTTGGCTGCAATGATGTGCATGAGGGGACCGCCCTGAATGCCCGGGAAAATTTGACTGTTAATTTTTGCCCCAAGTTCCTCGCGACACAGGATCAATCCCCCCCGGGGGCCCCTCAGGGTTTTATGGGTGGTGGAAGTAACCACATCGGCAAAGGGGACAGGAGACGGATGCAGACCCGTTGCCACAAGGCCTGCAATGTGGGCCATATCCACCATCAAAAGGGCATTGTTTGCCCTTGCAATGTCAGAAAACCCTTTGAAATCAAGTATCCGGGGGTAGGCACTGGCACCGGCCACAATCAATCGGGGTTTGTGTTCTGCCGCAAGAGCCGCCACTTCATCAAGATCAATGCGCTGGGTATCGGCGGAAAGCCCGTAATGCACAAAGTTAAACAGCCGTCCTGAAAAACTCACCGGGCTGCCGTGGGTCAGATGTCCGCCATGGGAAAGGTCCATGGCCAGGACTGTATCTCCGGGGTTCAGCAGTGCAAAATAGGCGGCCATATTGGCTCCGGATCCGGAATGGGGCTGCACATTGGCATGGTCTGCACCAAAAAGGGTCTTGGCACGATCAATGGCAAGGGCTTCTGCCCTGTCCACGTTTACGCAACCGCCATAATACCGTTTTGCCGGATACCCCTCAGCGTATTTATTGGTCAATACCGATCCCTGGGCAGCCATGACGGCGTTGCTGGCCGTATTTTCCGAAGCAATGAGCTCCAACCCCTCTTCCTGACGTAATCGTTCGTCTGCTATTATCCTTGCTACATCAGGATCAACCGCTTCAATGCAGGACATCTTTACATCTCCATATTTTTTCACATCATTTCACAAATTATATATTGCAATACTTTGGGTATTGCCCCCGGATTCACATGTCTCCCATCCGGGGTGCACTAAAAAGTAGAAATCCGTTCCAGGTGTCGCCCCCCCTCAAAGGGGGTTTCAAGCCATTCCCGGACCAGTTCACAGGCAAGGATATCACCTATGAGACGTCCTCCCAGCACAAGGATATTGGAATCATTGTGCTGTCGGCTCATGCGAACAGAAAAGATATCACTGCAAAGGGCTGCCCGGACATTGGGAAATCTATTGGCCACCATGGACATGCCAAGGCCTGTGCCGCAAAGCAGAATCCCCCGGGTATGGATCTTATCTGATATGGCACCCGCCACTTTTTTCCCATAATCAGCATAGTTCACGGATGCCGTATCATAGGTGCCGGCATCCACCACCTCAATACCCCGTTTCCTGATAAAGGTTTTCAGCTTTTCTTTAAGCTCAAAGGCGGCATGGTCACTGCCGATAATGATGGCATCCGAATTCTGTGCCCCGGGAAGGGACGCATCTGTATGGGTCATGATTTGGCCTCTACATACTGGATAATATCCTGCACCGTCACCATGTTTCCGGCATCATCATCGTCAATTTCCATATCAAAGGCTTCTTCCATGGACATGATCAGCTCAACCAGCGCCAGTGAATCGGCACCCAGGTCATCCACAAGGGATGCTTCCGGAACCACATCTTCAACGTCAATGCCGGAAAGCTTTTCTGCGATTATCTTTTTTACTTTTATTGCGACACTCATGGGCCAGCGGTTTCTCCTTTTTTAAGAGGTGGTAACGCCACAGGAATATGACCTCAGATTATGCTTCGGCTTCAACAACAGCTTTCACATTTCTTCCCCGGTAGGCACCGCATTCGGGACAGGCTGCATGGGGAAGCTTGGCTTCCTGGCATTCTGGACAAACGGAAAGAGTGGGAACCGCCACTTTCTGATGGGTACGTCTTTTCCGGCCACGACTCTTGGATGATTTTTGCTTTGGGACTGCCATTTTATGCTCTCCTAACTATCTAATTTGTCTAAAAATTCATATAAAATACCATTATCACAGTAAACAAAAATATTTAAATCAAATACACATATTTGTCAAGAAAATAATCATTTTCCTTTAAACCAACTTGCCCAAACCCCCCTGCTGTGATAAAAAATGCCACCTGAAGATTTGACTTTATTATAGACACCCATGGCAGGGCATCCATCCTGTCACAGCGCCTGATGGGTCGTAGACGCGGAGCCAAATGGCATTATGCCGCCCCTCCCCCGACGGGCAATAGGCCCGGACCGGAACTGTAGGCAGTTCGATTGTCCGGTTCCTATTGCCCATCGGGGGAGGGGCTCTGCTGAGGTAGACTTGAAGGCTACCTTTTTATATAACTCACATGGCAGCAAGCACCTGCCACAACGAAAGTTGAAACTCTCATCATTGCAGTATCTTATACGGAGTTTCATATAAAAAAACATACAAAAAAACGGAGATAAAATGGAACCCATCATCACACGCTTTCCCCCCAGCCCCACGGGGTACCTGCACATCGGAGGGGCACGCACCGCCCTTTTCAACTGGCTCTACACCCGAAAAACAGGCGGAAAATTTGTCTTGAGAATCGAAGACACCGACCAGGCAAGGTCCACCAGCGAATCTGTGGATGCCATATTTGAATCCCTGGAATGGCTGGGCATCGACTGGGACGAAGGACCTTTCTTCCAGACCCAGCGCTATGATATATATAAGGAATACATCCAGAAACTGCTGGATAACGGTGATGCCTATTATTGTGACTGCAGTGCAGAAGAAGTAGATGTCATGCGGGAAGAAGCAAGGGCCGCCGGGAAAAAACCCATGTACAACGGGAAATGCAGGAACAAAAACCTTGGCCCGGCCCCCGGCAGGGTGGTGCGCATCAAAGCCCCCACCGCCGGTGCCACCGTGGTGGAAGACGTTGTAAAGGGAAACACGGCCTTTCCCAACAGTGAACTGGATGATTTCATCATCCAGAGAAGTGACGGCAGCCCCATGTATAATCTTGCCGTGGTGGTAGACGACATCACCATGGGCATAAACACCATCATCCGGGGGGACGACCACCTGGTGAACACCCCCAAACAGATTCTGATTTACAAGGCCCTGGGAGCCAAACTGCCCCTGTTTGCCCATGTACCCATGGTGCTGGGATCGGACAAGGCACGGCTGAGCAAACGCCACGGCGCCATGTCCGTGAGCGAGTACCAGGACATGGGATTTCTGCCCGATGCCATGCTCAATTATCTGGTGCGGCTGGGATGGTCCTGCGGAGATCAAGAGTTTTTCACCCGCCAGGATCTCATCGAAAAGTTTTCCCTGGAGCACATCGGTCGGTCTCCCTCCATGTTTGACATGGATAAACTTGTGGCCCTGAACGGCAAGCACATCCAGAGCAAAACCCCGGCTGAACTGGCTCCGCTTTTAATCCCCTTCTTTGAAAAGCTGGGAATAATGGTTACCGAAGAGGATCCATCCCTTGAACCTGCCATTGAAACCCTCCAGCCCCGGAGCAAAACCCTGGTGGAGATGGCCAAAAATGCCTCTTTTTATTTCAAAAAAGACATTGAACTGGAAGAAAAGGCGGCCAAAAAATTTCTCAAGGAAGCAGCTCGGCAACCCCTTGAACTGACCCTGAAATACCTCAATGACCTCAACACATTCACGGAAAAAAACCTTGAGGAGGCATTAAAAAAGGTTATGGAAAAGACCGATCTGAAATTTGGTAAAATTGCCCAGCCATTGCGGGTGGCCCTCACCGGCACCACCGTAAGCCCCGGCATCTTTGAAATGATCCTGGCCCTGGGCCGGGAAAAAACCCTTTCACGCATTGAAAAGGCCCTGGAATATATCCGGTCACAGGCTGAGTAAACAAATATTCGGTTGGTATTGTAAATGTTTGGCCAATTCCTCATTTTCACCTGTTTGGGACTGCGTAGTATACCAACATACTATGTGAGCAGACCCAAACAGGTGAGGTGACGATGGGGTGCTGGCCGAATATATTACCCGTATAGCATTCCTGCGTAACCCACCATACTGGTGCCAGGACTTTTATCAAAGCTGTTGGCATATTCAAGGGCAGTGCCCTTGATGGCCCCCAGTGCCCGGGCAGCGGCCACTGTGGCGGCAACGGCCCCGGCACAGCACATGTTCCGGCGCTGCTGCCCCTGAAAAAGGATCTCATTCACATCCATGGCCTTCATGGCATCCAGGGCAGCGGCATCATTTTCCCTTTCCATCCACTCCCGGGCGTTGGTGCCGGAACCCGCCGGGGTAAATCCGAAATTTTCCCCATAGTGGGTCAAATCCGTGGAACCTACCACCACCATGTCAATCCCCAGATGCCGGGCAACCGCCACCGCTGCAGTACCAATTTTTTCTGCCACCGGTGAAGGCGGCACACCCACCGGCACCATGCAGGCGGTGGGGAAAAAATATTTCACCAAGGGCAGCTGCACCTCAATGGTGTTGTCTCCGGGAAAGGTTTCCGGGGTATCCAGTTGCATCTTCACCCTTTTTGCAAGCTCCCGGACAAACCCGTCATGGATATCAAGATTTCCCAAAGGCGTTTCCCAGCCCCCCCGGGACAATATCCGGGGAGACTGGTTTTCATGCATGTGCATGCCAAAGATAAGGACCAGGTCCGGAGACTTTTTTGCTGCCAGTGCCGCCATCACCCGGCAGGCAAGCCCCCCGGAGAAGAACCACCCGGCATGGGGCACAATGCCACAGGCAACGTCTCCCAGGGGCAGAGACTCTCCGCCTTTAAGAAATTCCTCAATCTCCCGTTGACACTGTCCGGCATCTGCCGGATACCAGGAACCGGCAAACTGTGCTGTTTTTCTTATCATGACCCCTCCTGAAACGCATTATCAGGGCATATTTAAATCATATACCCACCGTTTTCACAGCCATGCCCCCACATTTTTTTATATAAAACTCCGTATAAAGAGTTGCAATTATTAGAGTTTCATTTTTCGTTGTGGCTGGTAGTTACAGCCATGTATTTTTTTATATAAAAAGGCAACCTCCAAGACAACCTCAGCAGAGCCGCCCCCCGATGGGCAATAGGAACCGGACAATCGAGCTGTCTACAGTTCCGGTCCGGGCCCATTGCCCGTCGGGGGGGGGGCGGCGGCATATTGCCATTTTCATTATTCGTTGTGACAGGATAGTCTGTCATGTGAGTTATATAAAAAGGCAACCTCAGCAGAGCTGGTCCGGCCCATTGTTCATTTTATCCCTGACGATTCCCGGCCACAGCAGTTTTAAGCCATTGAACCCAGGGTTCCAAACCCACTTCGGTTTTGGCCGACAGCTCAAACACCGTCAATCCGGGATGCACTTTCTTCATGTTTTCCACCGCCTCCCGGACGTCCAGATCCAGGTATGGAAGCAAATCAATCTTGTTTAAAATAGCAACATCTGCCACCTGAAACATCAGGGGATATTTCAGGGGTTTATCTTCTCCTTCGGTGACGCTTAACATAACGGCCTTGGCGTTTTCTCCAATGTCAAACTCCGCCGGACACACCAGGTTCCCAATATTTTCAACAATGAGAAGATCCAGTGCAGCAAGATCCATGGTAAGGGCTGCTTTTTCAATGAGATGGGCTGCAAGATGGCAGTCGCCGCCAAATTGATCGGTGTTGATCTGGACCACGGCGGCCCCGGTGGCCTCCAACCGGTCAGCATCATTTCTGGTACAGATATCCCCCACAATAACACCGGTGACCACTTCCGGCATGAGATGGAGCAGGGTCTTACAAAGAGTTTCAGTCTTTCCAGAACCCGGGGAACTCATCAGGTTCAGGACAAACACCCTTTTTTCCCGGAACATCCGCCGGTTTCTATCAGCCATGTTCTCGTTGGCCTCCAGCACCCTTTTTTGAATATTGATTTCCATATATTATGCACTCCTTTTGCATCCAAGCTTAAATCTCAAATTTTCAACGCTCGCACCGCCCACACATCGAAGTTTAAACCCAAGGCTGCATTTTTTCAGTCCGCAAGCTCCAGGGAGGCCACCTCAAGTTCCCTGCCGGAAACAAGCTTAATTTCACCCATCCCGCAGGAAGGACAGGTAAACACCACATCGGGCACCTCCCACTCATGGTGGCAGTTCCGGCATCTGGCCCTAACCGGAATGGTTTCTATGACAAGCTCAGCGCCTTCAAGACAGGTGTCTTTTGAAATTATCTCAAAGCAGAAACTCAAACTGTCCGCCACTACGGCGGCTAGTCTTCCCACCCGCAAATTCAAGCGTTCCACCCTGGGGTCCAGCAGATCACCGGGGATGGCCCCCAGTGCAATGGAGAGCATCTGCTGGGCAATTCCCATTTCATGCACGGCCACCTCCCTTAAGAACTCAGAAATTTTCAATTTATCGGTTATTTTTCCCAAACTCAGACATATGGAGTTTTCAGCCGGATTTGCCGCTAAATTGATTTATTCTGATTCCATTAGCATTAAATATTTAATTTAGAATCGCTCCATCACCCGTTTAAAGCCCGGCAATGCACCCTTGATAACCTCATCCGCCACACAGAAGGCCAGCCGAAAATGTCCGGGACTTCCAAATCCAGTCCCCGGAACAGCCAGAATTAACTCCTCCTGCAGAGCCTTTACAAAGGCCACGTCATCGGGCACAGGGGTGGTGGGAAAAATATAAAAGGCCCCCGGGGGCACGGTGAATGTATATCCGGCATCGGCAAGCCCATCACAGAAAATATCCCGCTTGCGACGATAGGCATCAATGTCCACACTACTTTTCTGCAGAAAGGGTAAAACCCGCTGCATCAGGGCCGGTGCATTGACAAATCCCAGTATGCGGTTGGCCATGGTAAGGGCGCCGCGCATCTCGTTTTTAAAGGTAAAATCTGGATGAATAATCACACACCCGATGCGCTCACCGGCAAGGGACAGATCCTTGGAGTGGGATGTCACCACCACGGCATTCTTATAACACCCGAACACCGGGGGAACTTCGGTATCGTTAAAGACAATTTTACGATAGGGTTCATCGGAAACCAGATAAATTTCCCGCCCATACTGTGCGCTCTTTTTTTCCAGCAGAGTTCCAAGATCGGCAAGGCTCTCCCGGGAGTAAATCTGTCCGGTGGGATTGTTGGGGGAATTGATAATCATCACCCGGGTCTTTTCACTGATGGCCGCTTCAACGGCATTCAGATCCAGGGTGAAGTCCTCCCGGGTGGCAACGGTTTCCAGGCTTCCACCATGGTTGGCCGCATAGAATAGATAATCTGGGAAAAAAGGAGCAGGCACCAGCACCGTTTCTCCGGGATTGAGCAGGGCTTTCAAGACAATATTCAAGCCACCGGCGGCCCCGCAGGTAAGCACAATATCATCGGCGGTCACGTCCGCGGCCTGCTGCACTTTCATGGTTTGGGCAATGGAGTCACGCACATGGGGAAACCCAACGTTGGACATATAGCCATGCCCTTCTTTTTTCCCCTGGACAACAGCAGTTTCAAGAGCCTCATGAAAGGCTGGCGGTGGGGGCAGATTGGGATTTCCCAAACTGAAGTCAAACACATTTTCCGGGCCGTGTATGGCCTTTAACCGGGCGCCCTCTTCAAACATTTTACGAATCCATGAGGATGATGTCATGGCCTGTTCAATTCTGGATGCAATCATTGTCTATAGCATGCTCCTTGTTATAGTTTCTCGTAAGTCATAAGTCTTCATTCTTCATACTGCGTGTGTTGTTTTGAAATTTTATTAGAAAATAAAACGTTTGGGCAACCGCTGCAGAGCCCCCCCCCCGAGGGGCTATAGGAACCGGCCAATTGAGCCGTCTACGGTTCCGGGCCGGGTCCATTGTTCCTCGGGGGGGCCGGTATAATGCCATTTTCATTTTTGGAGACCCTATGACTGCTGCGTATTGTTCGCACATCACCTGAAATCCATAACTTCAGATATCACTGATTCGTTGGGAAAAAAAATCTTTTTTAAAGGCAGAAAACCGATCTCCCCGGATGGACTGCCGGATATCTTTCATTAGATTCAAGTAATAATGAAGATTATGAATGGTGTTAAGGCGATAGGATAACAATTCCCTACTTTTATAAAGATGACGCAGATAACCTCTGGAATAATTTTGACACACATGGCAGGTACAGGTGTCTTCCACGGGCTTTTCATCCATGGCAAACCGTGCATTGGAAATGTTTATGGTGCCCCGGGAGGTAAAGAGCTGTCCGTTTCTGGCATTGCGTGACGGCATGACACAGTCAAACATGTCAACCCCCATCCCCACCATCTCCACAAGATTTTCCGGAGTGCCCACCCCCATGACATACCTTGGTTTGTCGTGGGGCAGAAGTGGCACGGTGTGATCGGCCATTTCATACATCATGTCCGTGGGTTCCCCAACGCTTAAGCCTCCCACAGCATACCCTGGAAAATCAAATTCAATCAACTGTTCGGCGGAAAGGCTTCTCAAATGAGAAAACATCCCGCCCTGGACAATGCCAAACAAGTTATTCACACCCCCTTTTTCCAGCCAGTGATCCCTGCCCCGCCGGGCCCACATGGTGGTTTTTTCCAGGGCCGTCATGGTCTCTTTTTCCGTGGCAGGATACTGGATGCACCAGTCCAGGGACATCATGATATCAGAGCCCAGCACCATTTGAATGTCCACGGCCTTTTCCGGGGTAAACAGATGCCGGGAGCCGTCAATGTGGGACTGAAAATTAACCCCCTCATCGGAGAATTTTGCCAGCTTTGCCAGGGAAAAAAACTGAAAGCCGCCGCTGTCCGTGAGTATGGGCCGATCCCAGTGCATGAAGCGATGGAGTCCGCCCATGTGGGCCATTACCTCACATCCGGGCCTTAGATACAGATGATAGGTATTGCCAAGAATAATCCTGGCACCACACTGTTTTAATTCCTCCACAGACACAGCCTTCACCGAACCAAGGGTACCCACGGGCATGAAAATGGGGGTGGGGATCTGGCCATGATCAGTGGTGATCCTGCCGGTGCGGGCCCGGGAGTCTATGCATTTTTTTTCAATGTCAAAGGTCAGCATTTTTTTACTCCAGCAGCATGGCATCGCCATAACTGAAAAATCGATATTTGTTTTCCACGGCCTCTTTATAGGCATGGAGCATGGTTTCTCGTCCGGCAAAGGCTGATACCAACATGAGCAGGGTGGATTCGGGCAGATGAAAATTAGTGATCATGGCATCCACCATGCGGAACCGGTATCCGGGATAGATAAAAAGGTTGCACATGCCGCTGCCCGGGACAAGTTGTCCGGTTTCTTTTGAACAAAACTCCAGGGTGCGCACACTGGTAGTTCCCACGGCAATGACCCGTCGACCTTCTTTTTTTGCCCGGTTAATGCATTTAGCTGTGTCCTGAGAAATAGAGAAAAACTCCGAATGAATCTGGTGATCACGGATATCCTCCACCCGCACTGGGGCAAAGGTACCATGGCCCACATGCAGGGTGATCTTTTCAAATTCGATCCCTTTTTCTTCCAGCCCAGCCATGAGGTCCCGGGTGAAATGAAGTCCGGCCGTGGGGGCAGCAACGGCACCTTCTTTTTTTGCATACACCGTCTGATAATTTTCCCGGTCCCGCCGGGCATCTGTTGTGCCGTTTCTATGAATGTAGGGGGGCAGCGGAATCTCTCCGACTGCTTCCAAAGCCTGCCTGAAATCGGTGTCACAAAAAAAACGCACTAGGAAAAGACCCGAAGCCGTACCCTCCACCCGGGCCGTAATGCCAGCCCCCAGAATCAGACGGGTCCCTGGTTTCGGGCTTTTGGATGCCCGGATCATGCAGTCGCATTCAAAATAGCCCTGTTGTTCCAGGCAGGTCATGCCAGCACGGTAGTCTATGATCAAGACCTCCACCTGACCACCAGTTTCTTTGTGGCCTTTCAGGCGTGCAGGAATCACCCGGGTGTCGTTGATGACAAGAAGATCATCTGGCTTCAACAGGCAGGCCAGCTCGTCAAACCGACGGTGGGCAATTTCCCCGGTGGCCCGATCCAGACAAAAAAGCCGGGAACCGCCCCGGTTATCCACAGGTTGCTGGGCAATCTGTTCCGACGGAAGATGGTAGGCATAATCGGAAAGCTTATACATTACAGCACACATTTACCAAGGTAAACCACCCCCAGCCCCAGTAGCATCAAGATTCCGCCAAAACGCCTGAGACCATTGTGGGGAAGCGTTACCACCACCATCATCACCTGTTTCATTTTTTCAGGAAAAGCAAAATAGGGCAATCCCTCAATGATCATAACCATTCCCATCACACACAAAAAAAACTTCACTTGCCTGCCTCGCTTATCCTGTTATCACTTGATGACCCCGTTTTTAAAAATTGACAATCCCAGGGAAGGGTCAGGTATCTCCATGGATTATCCCACAAAATCTATGGACTATAGCACAAAATTTAGTATTGATAAAACAAATCATCAGAGATATAAGAAGAGGTTGACAAACAATCAATACGGCCTTCAATGCACAAGAAAACACGTGGACCTGGTTTCCAGCTTCTGTGACTTAAAAAGGTTGTCAGGCGTGGATTCGTGATACTTTTATTGGCATTTCCCGTTAACCTTAAATTTATATGAGGGGTTACGCCTTAAAGACACAACCAGTCGCCCCCGGGGCATAAGCCAACTGACCGGGACACGAAGTGAAAACCAGGCACAAACAGGATACTTTAATCATGCTTTTTGAACCTGTCATCGGACTTGAAGTTCACGCCCAGCTTAAAACAAAAACCAAAATATTTTGCAGCTGCCCCACCACCTTCGGGGCCGCCCCCAATGCCAACACCTGCCCGGTGTGCACCGGCATGCCAGGGGTTCTGCCAGTCTTAAACCGCACCGCCGTCACCTTTGCTATCAAAAGTGCCCTTGCCACCGACTGCACCATCGCAAGGGAAAGCCGGTTTGACCGCAAAAATTATTTTTATCCAGACCTTCCCAAGGGATACCAGATTTCGCAATACGCCTTTCCCATTGCAGAGCACGGCCACCTCGTGGTGGAACCCGAAGGAGCAAGCCCCAAACGCATCGGTATCACCCGGATTCACATGGAGGAAGATGCCGGAAAGCTCATCCATGATCCCGGCCGGGGCAAAAGCATGGTGGATCTTAACCGCACCGGCGTTCCCCTGGTGGAAATTGTCAGCGAGCCGGATATGCGATCAGCGGAAGAAGCCGGGGCTTATTTAAGAAAACTCCACGCCATTTTAAAATATATTGATATATGTGACGGCAATATGGAAGAAGGTAGTTTCCGATGCGACGCTAATATCTCCCTGCGGCCCGTGGGCCAGGAAGCCTTTGGTACCCGTACGGAATTGAAAAACCTCAACTCCTTTAAGCATGTGGAAAAAGCCATCCGGCATGAAATACAGCGGCAGACCTATGTCCTGGAATCGGGCAAGGCCATTATTCAGGAAACCAGGCTGTGGGACCCGGACAAGAATGTCACCCGATCCATGCGTGGCAAGGAAGATGCCCATGATTACCGGTATTTTCCTGATCCTGATCTGGTTCCTCTCATTGTGGATGAAGAGTGGATTTCTCTGGTTAAAAAAGATATGCCGGAACTGCCAGATGCCAGAAAACAAAGGTTCATGGAGACGTATGAGCTGTCGGACTATGATGCCGCAGTGCTGACAGGCTCCCGACAACTGGCAGACTACTACGAAACAGCAGCAACCAATGTAAAAGATAAAAAACAGGCTGCCAACTGGATCATGGGACCGGTTCTGGGCTTGATAAAAAGTCAGGGCCTTGCCATTGATGCCCTCCCTGTGTCGGCCACGGCCCTTGGCGAGCTTCTTGGTCTTGTGGAGGCAGGCAAACTTAATGCCGGAACGGCAAAAACCGTGTTTGAAGAGATGAGTCATTCAGATAAGGGCCCCCTTGCCATCATGGAAGCCAAGGGTCTTGAGCAGGTGTCAGATCAGTCGGAACTTGCTGGCGTAGTGAGCGCTGTCATTGAAGCCAATCCCGATGAACATGCCGCCTACAATAACGGAAAAACCAAACTGTTCAGTTTTTTTATGGGACAGATCATGAAGAAAACCCGGGGTAAGGCTGATCCAAAGGTGATTACGGAACTGCTCAAACAGCAACTGTGATGGAAGCTTGTACATTTTAACACCATCCTGTCTGCCCCCAGTTCCATCATAATCAATTAAGGAGTGCACCCAATGGCCAGGAGTGATTTTTTGAAACCGTTCCGTTTATCACAATCAGTAGCCATCGTTATTTTTCTGTTTACTGCAATCACCTGTTGCCAGATCTTTCCAATGTCTGCCCGAGCCCAGGTGCAGCAGGTGACTATTCTTCCCTTTACCATGAACGCAGAAAAAGATTTAACTTATATTCAGGAGGGCATTTCTCATATGCTCTCCTCACGGATTTCCAGGAAAGAAAAAACCATCATTGTTCCCGGGAAAGCCATTATTGATAAAATTCATAATGCCCGGACATTATCCGGTGATGCCCTGATTAAGGCCGTGGCCGGAAACACACCGGTTGACTACATTATTGCTGGAAGCATCACCGAATTTGCCGGAAGTTTCAGCTTGGACACAAGGGTTTATTCCAGCGTATCTTCCACGCCCCTTCACACCTTTTTCAGCCAGGCCGATTCCTTGGATGGCATTATTCCCGCAATGAACCGCATTGCCGGTGAAATTAACAATCAAGTATTTCACCGTGAAACCCCGGGAATGCTTAACGCAGATGCAGCCCCCCCTCCCCAAACAAAAGACTTGACCCGGGCCAATCCTGAAACCCTCATTCCCCAGATTCCCATGGAAATGACGGCGAAAAAGAAACCTTTCTGGATGTTCTGGAAAAAAACAAAACCAGAGGATGAGGAAAAGGACTTTGAAATACCCGAAGTCCTAGATGAAGTGAATGCTGACGATGTGGAAAAAAAAGACAAGCCTGTCTGGAAATTCTGGTAATCTGTCAAGAATCATAAGTCCTCAGACTGCAGTCATTACCCTGCCGGTCTAAGGCGCAGCAACTGCGGGCAAATTTTGTCCCCAATAGTCTGCACTTTTTAACGCCCGGCAGGGCAAAATAACTTATCGTTTTTGGCTCGCAGCCTCTTCGATCTTGTGATCAAGCCCCAACTTATCTTACCAAGCAATCATAAACAGTTGGTCTTTCGCCCTCAACAATTGAGCAGGCAGCAAAATCCTTCCCAAAGAATCTCTCAACCTTTAAAACACCTCTTACTTCTCCTGGAATCCATCCTGCTGGAGTTCCTGCAGGGGACTTAATTTGTTTTCCAGGTGAAGTCACTCTTAAAAGCATCCCTTTTTCCAGCCCTGTTTTTTCACCGGCATTTATATAAAAGGAATTCTCTTCGCTGGAAAAAGTCCGGCAAAACCACGGCGTAATCTCACTTGATTCAATGGCCTTAGCAAAGGTTGAATAAACAATGTTTTCAACAAATTTGGAGACGTCTTCATCTGTTTTAATGGGCATCTCAAACTTCACAGGCTTATACCGGTAGAGTAATCCGGCATCCACAATTGAAACCATGGCTGAGCCCATGCCGGGAAAGACATCCGGCAATTTAAAAGTCTCCACAAGCACAAGCATTCTGATACCAGGATAAACCGTTAAAATACCAGATGTTCGATACAAATCTTTATTTTCAAGTACATTGTTTTGAGCAAGGGTTTCGTAGATTTCATCATTCCCAACCAGAACGATCCCCCCCCCTTCCGCAAATTTTTCAGAGGCCAGTGATATTTTTTCAACAGTACCCGGCAGCACTTTACTTCTATCAATGAGTAAGCCTGTTTTTAACTTCATTTTATCTTTTGCCAGGAGCTGATTATTCTTCTCCTGCGCAAACGTACCCGACACTATTGCAGTTGTATCCCCGGGGGAGGACTTAAGCGATGCCACTTCGTGCTGGAGGGCATCTACTCTTTTTTCAAGGGCTTCCTGATTTGCTAAATTCACTTTATTAACACTGGAAGCTGTCCTGGAATCAACATTTTTACTGGTCTCAGGCTGCAACCTTTCCCTGAAAAAATCTCCAGACAATAAATTAGGTTGATCAATGGTGACTTCCCTGATCTGGGCATTTGAATACCCGGTAATATTTTTTTTGTCTGTGCTGACAATATCCGGACTTGACGCACACCCACAGCAGAAAAAAATCAAAAAAACATAAAACATAAAAATTGAATTGGGTTTCATAATTCAGGTTCCAGTGCTGGTACACCTTGACATAAATTTCATCATGCTTATTCAATCTACTCTTTAACCGTTATCTGGATAATTAAGCAGAGCAAAAGCCAAAAGCGGCTGGTGAGTTATGTCGAGTTGTAGTAATTTTAAAGTGATGTTCCATAATTAAACTTGGGGGGTTACTTTCTCAAACTGAAGATTAAACCTGTTTTCGCTAACATGAACATTACAGGCCCACCACAGAAACACAATATATCCATATCTCAAACCTACCCCTTCTCCGATATATGTCAACATAAAAAATTTGGAAATTTTATTACAACACATAGCACTCAAGATGTGGGATCAGACCTTTTCGTCCCATGTTATGAGCGAACCCAAAGGTTCATCATTCGATCAATGAAGCAGCTTGAGCCCAAACAGGTCAAGGCCTGATTCCGAAAAACCAGGCCTCTTTAACTTACAAGGACCAAACACATGGAGGTTGGAACCCTTTTAAAAAGATCACAAGATGAACCAACCCGCCCCATTTAAAGGCATGTCCACTCAGCTCATTGATGTTAAAAATTTATGATAAATTCTGCTGCCAGTCGCATGGCCATCTCATCGGAGGATTCGCCTGTCAATGCTTCTGTCACATCTTCAATAACTTCTCCAGGAAAGAAAAATGCTGCCTGACCTTTGATAAAGGAATGTTTACTGGTGGCAAGGGTTAGCTCATTATCCCATTCTGTCCCAACATATCCGGCACCTACTTTTTTAGGCCCGTTTATTGTTGCATCGACCGGATCAACTATATTGGTTACATAGATATCTTCATTCCACCAGAAGCTGTTGATATTGGTTTTGAAAATGAGAAATCTTTTCGGAGCCACAGTGATTCCCGCACTGATCAGCGTTAATCCGGGATTATCCCCTCGACCATTTCCATTACCGGCAAAATTTTGAAGACCTCCTGTCATGACCGGGGTGCCATTTCCATAGAATTCTGGGAGATAACCATAAAGTGCGGTACCCAGCAAAAAGTTTGTATCCCCAATAATGGTATTTTCCCCTCCCCATCTCGCAGAAAATCTTTGGGCATTTTCAACGCCATTATATCCTTCCAGTTTGTCGTCATAGGGATCATCATCACCTGAAGTATACATAAATCCAAGGTGTGGCTTAAGGGGGAAATCAGTCAACTTTCCCTTAAATTCATAAGAGATGTCCGCCGCCAGGGCGTATGCATTTATATCATAATCTTCTTCAAGAGCGGTGATTCGATCCGGTCCAACGGTACTACTTAGCCCTGTATTGTCCGCCGAACCGAACTGATACACTGCTTCCGTGAAAATCTCTACGGCACCAAAATTTCCAATCCAGTATGCACCGGCATGGTAAGAATCAGTATCAGGCGTTCCCCCAGATATGCCAAAGGGAGACCCAGCAGCACCATACATATCATTTGCGACTACCTCTCTTATCCTATCAAAGGCTGCCAGAAATTGAATTTTATTTGTGTCATTGGGCTGCCAAGTTACATAACCTGCATAGAGATCCCGATCATCGTCTGCACCGTCTTTCATTGCAATAGCACTATCCTGAAAATCATTCTCCATCAATTTAAAATATCCTACATTATAGCTGATGGAATCATTTTCTCCCGTGAGCCAGAACCCGGGGTTATCGTCTCCATAGACCATGCCCGCTCCCTCAAAAGCATCCAGATGCCAGATATCCCATCCGGCATGGAGCCGCATATTCATGGGTAGCGCATAGGTCAGATGAAGCCTTTCAAGCCCGAAATTACTCGAATTATTTGTTTTTCCTCCACGAGAATCAACACTGGCTGTTTCAATGGGCCTGTCAAATTCCAGAGCGGCATAAAAACTCCATGCCCTGTCCTTGGGCATGGCATTAAAATACATTTTTGCTTCGGTCCGGATATAGCTATCCTGCACTGAACCACTCTCGTTGGAATGGGTTTTGAAATATTCACCAGCAAGACCGCCGTACACAAGCCCGCCGGCCTTAACCGGATTGCTATCTGACACACCGAAATCCCAATCACTTTCAGATGTAGGAATAATCCTGGCAGTGGCACCAAAACTCATTAGAATATCTTTACCTGTAGTTACCTGTACACTTCCCGGCCCGACGATGGCTTCTTTTGTGATGTCGTCGGCAAGCTTCAACTGTTTATCAAGATCAGAAGCACTTTGCGCAGCAAAACATGATATGGAGCTTACGAACAAAATCGCAGTCGCCACCACGATAAATTTCACATGGTTTTTCATTGACATTCCCTCCTTTTGGAAACGTAAATTTTATACATTTGTACCGACAATTCAAAAAGCATAAGTATTGTAATTGGTTATGTTTATGTATTTCTCCTTTTAGTGAACAGTTTTAAGAAATCTCTCCACCTCAGCCACTTCAAGCCCTCCTTAACATTTAATAACATTTCTGAGTTAAAGTTTAATCTACAGCGAATTGACAAGGAAATTCATATTAATAAAGCTACTCACATTTCGAGCTTGGTCACAACATGTGTCACCTGGGGAAGATGTCCGCCAATTATTACGACTTGTGAGCAAGCCTCACATTACAATGCAGCATTAGGGATTTCAGGATAGACCTGGGTAAGTTATTTATGATTTGGATTATTGCCTATGAACTCCTAAGGGACTGGAACTTACCAATAAGCCATATCCTTGCAATAGTCTGTACACATACGATCAAAAAATTGTCAAGCGTTTTATTAGATAAACAACGTTATTGCTCGAACATTTTATATATCGTTAAGAGATCCTTCAAAAATACTTTGCAGTTTTTTAGAACAATCCCCATATGAAAATTCTATTTACCCAAAAGACTGTAAAATAACTTAGGGGTCATAGGTCTTGAACATAAGATGGTCCAGTCGGCACAATTGGCGGGACAATTGGGTCAGGCTTATGTTATTATGCCTTTGGCAACCATCTGTGCTTCATGGCAGATTTACCAAAAAACATGAACGGCTCGAGTCCAACCCCTCTTTAATTAATCGTCGAACCGGAAAAATGCTAATGGGACTCTATGCAAAGTTAGGATTATTCCCTTGCGGGCATTCGGGAAAATGTGTATAGAATTTGGATTTGACACAGGAAAACAACTTTAAAAAATATCAGGAATAGAGCATCCTTGATCTTCATCTGTTTACACTTTTCAGAAAGGGTATCCATTTCCCAGAGGTTTGCTCATCAAAAAATTGTAAACTTTTGCTAAAATCGTATGAGAGATGCCAGAAATAGAAATTGGTAAAAAAATAAAAGCATATTTATTAGGAGCCATCTTGAAAAAAAGAAAAACGCCATACATGGTTTTCACCCTTTTTACCCTGTTAACAACCTTATTTTTTATTACTGGTTCAGCATTCGCTAATCCTGTAAAAGTAATGATCCTACCTTTTCAAATCAACGCAGAAAAGAATCTTGAATTTCTGAAAACCGGCATTCAGGACATGATGGGGTCCCGCCTTGCATGGCAAGACAAGGTAATGGTAATAGACAGATCCGCTGTAAACACCACGGTAAAAAAACTGGGCCAATATAAAGATGACAGTCTTGCCTTGCTTGCCGGTGGCCAGCTGAAAGCAGACTTTATCATCACCGGCAGCGTGACCATCCTTGGCCAGGGAGCCAGTATTGATGCTAAGATGATTGACATAACCGGAAAAATGGCTCCGCTTCCTTTTTTCGGTCAGACCAATGATCTGGGAGGGGTTATTCCTGAAATCAACCGGTTTGCAACCACAATCAATGAAACGGTGTTTCATCGTCAGATGGTTTCCCCTGGTAATATTCCGGTGCAATCCCAGTCCAACCAACCATACTCTTCCCCCCAGCAGACACTGGCCCCACAAGCTTCAGCGTCCCAGGGAGCCGTCGCCGTTAACCCAAATTTTACAACCGACACTTCACGACAGCTTACCAGCGGATTCTGGAAAAGCAGACCCATTCCACTTCGCATCCTGGGCATGGATCTGGGAGATGTAAACAACGACGGCATTCTGGAAAGCGTTGCTTTAACAGATGAATCCATCATTATCTATCAAATGCAAAACAATCGGCTGGTAAAAACCGCAGAAATCCCCATCAGTAAATTGTCCCATCACATCGGGCTGGACACAGGGGATATCAATGGTAATGGGATTCCGGAAATTTTTGTTTCCAGCATTTCCCCGGAACAGGATAGAGCTACATCTTTTGTGATGGAATACAACGGCAAAACCTACGACACCATCGTTAAGAATGAACCCTGGTATTACCGTATTTCAAGACAAAAAAACGGTGAGGTACTGCTCCTGGGACAAAAACAGCGGGAAAGGAATGCCGGTATCGACACCTCACCTATCTACAAAATGCAATGGCAGGGAAACACCTATGTATCTGCCAGCAAAATTTTAAAAAGAAAAACCGCAAATGTCATGGGTCTTTGCATTGATGACATCCTTGGCAATGGGTCAGCAACCACAGCGGGCTATGATACGGCAGAACACCTTACTGTTTTTGGAATTTCAGGGGAATCCCTGTGGCGCAATCCGGACCCTTCCGGGGGGACCCTTGCAGGATTCCTGCTTCCCAAAGACAATGCAGAAGATGACGATCAACTGCAGTTTTTCCCCCTTCGCACCAGAATCCACGACATTGACAAAAACGGAGCACTTGAAATCATAACTGCCACTAACCACGATGTGGCCATGAGTTTTTTCAGTAAATTCAGAAAATTTGACAGAGGTTTCCTGGAGTCTCGCTCCTGGACAGACATGGGACTGAACCTGAACTGGAAAACAGCGCCCCTGCCTGGACGTATCTCCGACTTTGTTATTGGTGATTTTGACAATGACGGATTTGAAGAGCTGCTGGTTGCAACCATCACCAAAGAAGGCACCACAATAATGTCCCAGGCCAGCAGCGTCTTTGTGGCTTATGAACTTTTAAAAACGAATGACAGATAGGGCTTGTTCACAACAGGGGCCATATAAAGGTGGGATCAGGCTTGTGTTATTGAGCCTTTTGTTGAAATCTGCCTTGAGACACAGATAACTGATAATACCATAGAACCTGAAAAAAACTCAGGCTCTAATACCGCATAGCCTGACCCCGTCGGCCCGCAATGATGGCGAGTGGCCCAAGTTATGACCAAGCCTGACAAATAAATATAATCACTTTTATGAAGACAATACTTTGACTGCACCGAAAAACAAATCATTTATTGCTTGACATCTTTTTCGTGTGCTGATATCGG
Source organism: Desulfocicer niacini (assembly GCF_054657595.1). Taxonomy (NCBI): domain Bacteria; kingdom Pseudomonadati; phylum Thermodesulfobacteriota; class Desulfobacteria; order Desulfobacterales; family Desulfobacteraceae; genus Desulfocicer; species Desulfocicer niacini. The sequence continues at coordinate 44,124 of NZ_BAAHYK010000013.1, read as the reverse complement.
TACTGAGCAGTATGGGTTAATATGGTGTTTTCTGACGTCAGGAATCATCATCCATGCAAGCAGTTGCTGAGGGGAGCTAGACTGAGAATGTAAAATAATTTGTTTTTATATTTTTAGGATTATGTTCCGGCAACATTTAATTGTTCGCTTAAAACAAGCGAAATCACCTTAGTTTTTTGTAGGAGGAAAACGAAGATGAAAAAACTGGCTATTGCTATTCTTGCAGTGGTATGTGTGGCGATGTTCATTGCACCGTCATTTGCTGATGACAGGGTTTCCCTGTATGGATCCTTCCGGGTTCGCGCCTGGGACAACAACTACCTCAACGGTGACGAAACCAACAACATTGATCAACGATTCAGAATTGGTACAAGAATCAATGTTGCAGATGATGTTTATGTTGAGATGAGAGCAGATTACGGAGAAGGTTCCTGGGGTCTGAATTATGGTCCTGGATATGTTGTTCGGCCCCGTACTGGCGACAGCTCTGAACTTGATATCGATCGTGGTTTTCTCAACATTGACAAAGAGATGTGGGCTCTGAGAGTTGGACAGCAGTATCTGGCTCTGGGAATCATGGAAGTACTGGATGCCAATGCAACAGCCGCTAAATTGACCTTGAAACTTCCGGTAAAGGTTTCTCTGATTTATGGAAAAGCCGATGAAAACGGAAGCCTGAATGATGATGGTGCCAACGAAGATACCGATTTTTATGCAATGAATCTCAGCTATGACACAGATGCATTTTCCAGTAATCTGTATGCCATCATACAAGATGATGGAACTGCCATGGATGATTCACGGACAATGTTCGGTTTCAACGGCAGTGCTAAGCTTGGTATGGTTGACCTGACAGCGGAACTTGATTTTGCCACTGGTGATTATAACGATACTTTTGGTAATAACATTGATTATATGGGAACTCAGTTCTACCTCAAGGGCAGTGCCAATCTTACGGATGCCTTCAGCATGGGTGCAGAGCTTCTCTACGCTCTGGGTACCGACGATGCCAACGAAGTGCAGTTGACCAATATTTGTGACTGGGCATCTTTTGTTCCCATGTCCTCCAACACCCCCTTTGATGCTGATGTAACCGCGTTTGACAGCAACGCAAACTGGTTCAGCCCCTTTGATCCCACTGGCGACAGTGCTGGTGTTCAGGGTATCACCCTGTTTGGTGCTTTCAAAGTAATGGATGGACTTTCTCTGGGTGCCAAGGTTGGTTACTTTACCCCCGAAGAAGACAGCGTAACAGATGTGGATGATATCACTTCCTTCAACGTATGGGCATCCTACATGCTGGCCACCAACACTGAACTTGCTCTTGCCTACTTCTACTCAGATTATGACGAAAATGGTGCAACCCCCATGTTTACTGAAGAGCAGGAAATCATGGTTGCAAGACTTCAGGTTAATTTCTAAGCAAAAAATTATTCCTGAATTTGAAGTTGTAATATGACTGTATAAGGGGATCGAATTTTATTCGATCCCCTTATTTTACGTTTACTCCCAGATTCCCACAAGATAATGTGCCCGGTAGGAAACATTCTGATTTGTATATTTCCTTGCCAAAAGTCTTAATTTACTACGAGTTACCAACTCAAACAACTCGCTTAAACATTCGCTCAAAATCCCGTTGGGACCACACCACCCGAATGGGCCTGCCATGGGGACAATAGAAAGCATTCTCACATTCATCCAGACGACAGATAAGATCCGCCATCTCCACTTCGTTCATGGTCTGATTTGCCCGAACCGAATTGTGACAGGCCATGAGGACAAGACAATCCTCCAACCAAGCTTCCCCATGAATGGCGTCATCACCTGATTCAAGGCCTGACTCCATAATGCTATCCACCATATCCTGAATCAATTGTCTTACATCACAATGATCAATGATGGCAGGCACGGCCTTCAGGGCAAAGGTTGTCCCCCCAAACGGTTCGATGTCAAAGCCTAATTCGCACAGGGCCGGGATCATTTTTTCCAACAATGCACTCTGGGAAAAATTCAAGTCAAGGACTTCGGGAACCAGCAGATGCTGGGAGGGCGGCCTGAAGGTTTTGGATCGCTTTCTAAGTGATTCATAAACAATACGCTCATGGGCAGCATGCTGATCAATGAACACAACCCCCTCCAGGGTTTCAATGACAATGTAAGTCCCCAGCACCTGCCCCACAATGCGGGCGTGGGATTTCAGCCCGGGCGTCATATCCAGGGAATCTGCCAGCGTATTGGAAATTGCTGCATCCGTACTCAAACACAATTCAGTACGAGGGGAAATGGTTTTTCCCTGTTTATTTTCAAATTCAACCGAACCTCCGTCCACGTCATCTTCCACCGAACCATGTTCCACCGGTCCGTCTTCCAGGCCAGCCTTTATCTTAATCGCTTCTGTTGATAACTTTTTGATATCAAGGCTATCATCAGATTTTTTTTTTACAGTATCCCCATGGGTTTTTAGGCTACTATCTGAAGCAGCTTCAATATCAAAAAATGAAGCCTTCTGATAATTCTCAGCATTGGCAGAACGGCCCCATTTAAAAAGTGATGCTGGAACTGTCGTGGAATCGTTCTCAAACTTGATCTTGCTTTGGATTTCGTTACCAGGTTCCCCTTCCTTCACTGATGGCTGTGAATGCGAAATGCCATCCTGGTCATCGGGCACTTGAAATTCATAATCAAATTCTGCGAAGGTGACATCAACAGATGACAACTTCTGGGAGGTTGACATGGCAGATGGCATTTCCCGTGATACCAGGGAAGCATCTTTCTGCTCGGAAAGAACCAAAGCATCAGACACCGCCCGGCGAACGGCATGATACACACCTTTGCCGTTGACAAAACGCACCTGAAGTTTTGAGGGATGCACATTAACATCCACACCATCAAAGGGCAACGTAAGAAATAACACTGCCATGGGAAAGCGGCCCTTCATAATCCTGCCGCGAAACCCCTGGAGAAGGGCCGATACAATGCCTTTGTCCGTCACCATTCGCCCATTGACAAACAGCCGGATACGCTGGGAACTGGACCGGGTGTGGGCAGGATGGGCAATATAGCCCTTAATTCCAACGCCATTGAATTGCAGATCAAGTGGATAAAGTTGCACGGAGGCATCTGTTCCCAGAACCGATGCCACCCGGGACTCAAGGGCCTGATCACAACTGATATCCTTAACCAAACGTCCATTGTGAATCAAAGAAAACCCCACCCCCACGGCCCCCATGGCCATGGCGGCAAAGGCATCGGCGATGTGTCCCATTTCTGTGTTAACGGTCTTTAAAAACTTACGACGCACCGGGGTATTAAAATAAAGACTCCTGATGTCCACCACAGTACCTGGAGCTGCACCAATCTCAGACACCTCCATGAGTTTACCCCCGCTTAGAAAAAGCCGGGTGCCATAGTCGGCTCCCTGCTCCCGGGTGGTGATGGTCATCTTTGATACAGATGCAATGGAGGGCAGGGCCTCCCCCCGGAATCCCAGGGTGGCAATGGAAAAAAGATCATCTGCCGTAGCGATCTTGCTGGTGGCATAACGTTCAATGCATAACAATGCATTGTCATGGGACATACCGTCCCCGTCATCGGATACCCGGATGAGATCCCGGCCTCCCCGGTCCACCTCCACCCGGATATGGGTGGCATGGGCATCAAGGGCATTTTCCATGAGTTCTTTCACCACGGACACCGGGCGTTCCACCACCTCTCCAGCGGCAATCTGGTTGGTGATGAGTTCGGGAAGGACGCGGATATCACCCATGATCTCACCCTTCCTGGGAGGATTTCACAAACCGGGACAGAAATTCGGAATCCTCGGGGCTCAGATCAAACCGGACACAGGCCTGATCCACTATTGCAGGAACAGATATCTTTGTATTTTTCTGTCTTTCGTCAGATACCCACTGTACTGCCTTTCGAAGTTTTTCACCCTGGGGTTGTAATGTGGTCATATCGAACCTCCTTTTTTCACTCAAAGATCAAATTTTTGTGGGAAAACGGGATCAGGCTTGGCTTATTTGCGTTATTGACCAAGATCTATGCAAGGCCAGAACTAATAATAATGCCAACCCTGCCCCCTCCCAATATATGTCAATATAAAAAACTTGATCATCGAGTTTCACTGATTTAAATTGCAACGCTGATTCCGGAGCAGCCTGGCACTGGCAATAAAGCACATATCACCCTGCTGATTCAAAAACAATCAACCCATTTCTGGAAATCGTTTCTTCAGATCCAGGGCCTGCTCCAGTCCATAGGCCGCCCGCACCAGGGCCATCTCATCAAACCGGCTGGCCATCATCTGAAACCCGATGGGTAATCCTGTTTGGGCATGGCCACATGGAACCGAAATGCCGGGAAGACCTGCCATGTTGGTGGAAAGGGTAAAGATATCTGTGAGATACATGGTCAAAGGATCATCCACGTTTTCACCTATTTTAAAGGCTGGGGTGGGAGCCACCGGAGATACAATGATATCACATGTCTCAAAGGCCCGGGAAAAATCCTCACGGATCATGGAGCGCACCTTGGTGGCCTGGCCGTAATAGGCATCATAGTACCCCGCAGAAAGGGCATAGGTGCCGGTGATGATGCGGCGCTGCACCTCATCTCCAAATCCTTTGGATTTTGTTTTTTTGTACATGTCAATAAGCTCAGTGGCATTGGTATCCCGGTAGCCAAACCGCACCCCGTCAAACCGTGCCAGGTTGGAACTGGCTTCAGAGGGTGCAATGACATAATAGGCGGCCACGGCATAATCGGTGTGGGGCAGGGAGATTTCCTTCATTGTCATCCCCAGAGATTCCAGCTGTTTCACCGAATGGTAAAACGCCTTTTCCACATCGGGATCCAGCCCCTTTACCGAAAGAAATTCCTTGGGAATCCCGGCGGTCATTCCCTTGAGTCCTTCGGCACTATAAGCATCAATGGCTTCTGTGAAATCCGGCACATCCACATTGGCCGAAGTTGTATCTCTGGGATCATGACCACAAAGAGCATTGAGCATAATGGCACTATCCCGGACATCCCGGGTGATGGGTCCAATCTGGTCCAGGGATGATGCATAGGAAACCAGGCCAAACCGGGAAACCCGGCCATAGGTGGGTTTAATCCCAACAACACCGCAATGGGAGGCCGGTTGGCGTATGGACCCTCCGGTGTCAGTCCCCAACGACGCCGTGCACATCCGGGCCGCCACAGCCGCCGCAGATCCGCCGCTGGAACCGCCGGGCACATGATCCCGATGCCAGGGATTCCGGGTGATGTGAAAACCGGAGTTTTCCGTGGAAGACCCCATGGCAAACTCATCCAAATTGGTTTTTCCAAGAATCACGGCCCCGGCATCCTTGATTTTTTCCACCACAGTGGCATCATATTGAGGCACAAAATTTTCAAGGATTTTAGAAGCACAGGTGGTGGCAAGGCCCTTGGTACAGAGCAGATCCTTCAATGCCAGGGGAATACCCAGAAGAGGGGTAGACTCTCCGGCAGCCAGGCGTTCATCGGCTTTTTTTGCCCCATTAAGGGCACCTTTTTCATCCACGGTGATAAAGGCTTTAATATCGGCTTCACAGACATCAATGCGTTTTAACAATGCCGTGACAAGATCCACAGAGGAGATCTCCTTTGTATCCAATAATTTTCTGGCATCAGATATGGTCAGTTCATGAAAGTGCATTTTTATTCTCCTCTACCCCACCGCTTTGGGCACTATGTAAAAATCATCTTCCCGCTCCGGGGCATTGGCAAGGGTAATGTCGGGGCCCGGCGGGGTATGGGGAATATCCTCCCGGAATACATTGTGATCCATGGATGCCCCAGACATGAGTTCCGCCCCGGACACATCGGCATCTTTGAGTTTATCTATATACTGCAGTATCCGGCTCACCTGATCGGCAAATTTATCCACAAGGGTATCATCCACCTCCAGTCGTGACAGGTGTGCGATATATTCAATATCTTTTCTGGTGATCTTCATTCTTATTCCTTTTGTATAATTATGCCATAAACGCCCCGGGATTCCAGGACCTTTAGGGCTTTTTCCGCAGAAACACTGTCCGGGTATGTCCCCACCCTCACCCGGTGCCATACATTGCCGTCCACAAGCGCAATGGAACGATGGGGGCTAAAACCCTTTACCTTGAGGGTTTCCATACGCTTTATGGCATCCAGAAGCTGCCTGAAGGAAGAGATCTGAATGGTGTAGGCACCCTCCAGTGGGCGGGAAACGACTTTGCTTTCAGACCGTTCTTGTAACTGAACCGGAGTTGTCCCGCTTCCGGGGGATATCCCCTGGCCCTCTAATCCTTGGTCTAGCTCAGTTTCAGTGGATTCCACGGCCCGGGTCCTAGCTTTCAAGGCTTTTTTCATGGGCACCGGCTCCTGTGATCCCCCAAGATCCGGAACATCTCTGCCTGAAACACCAGCATCTTTTTTTTCCCAGGGCTGCTGAGACAGAGAAAAATCCGTTGAAACTTTTTTTTTCAATTCATTATAAAATGCCAACTCTGTCTTTTCTGGGGGATTTTCCCTTTTTTCCCTGTTGGCCAGTTCTGCCAATTTTTTCTGGAGTGGGCGGGTATCAAAATGAACAGGAACGGTTTCCCGCCCCACCATCACACCGGTGAAGAACATGATGCCACAAAGGCAAAACAGCCCCATCGACACCATGACAGCCCGGACGAACATATACCCTACATCCTTTCCGGTGCAGACACGCCAAGTAAGGCCAGGGCATTCCGAATCACCTTTTTAACCGCCCCCACAAGGCATAGTCTGGCAAGGGTGGTGCTGCTGTCATCGGTGATCACCTTGTGGCGGTTATAATATCCATGGAAGGTGGATGCAAGGGTCATGAGATAGGTGAAAACCACATGGGGATGCAAAGTTGCTGCACTTTTTTCCACGGCTTCTGGGAATGCGGCCAGGGCCTTAATCAATTTAATTTCCTCGACTTCGGTGAGACAGGAAATATCAATGGTCTGCCAGGGCATTTCATCGGTTTTCAGGATCCCCTGCTCCACGGCCTTTAACATGATACCGGCAATGCGGGCATGGACATACTGCACATAATACACGGGATTTTCGCTGGTCTGCTGTTTAGCAAGCTCAAGGTCAAAATCAAGACCGGAATCATAACTGCGGCTCAAGAAAAGAAAACGGGCCGCATCCCTGCCCACCTCATCCACAATATCCTTTAAGGTGACAAACTCCCCGGCCCGGGTGGACATGGCCACCGGAACGCCTCCCCTTAAAAGAGACACCAACTGAACCAGAATCACATCAAAGCGATCACTGGACAACCCAGAAGCGTCAATGGAGGCGTTGATGCGGTTGATGTATCCATGATGATCTGCTCCCCACACATCAATGACCCGGTCAAAGCCCCTTTCAAATTTTTCCATGTGATAGGCAATATCCGAGGCAAAATAGGTGGTGATACCGTTTTGTCTCACCACCACCCGATCTTTTTCATCCCCGAAGGCTTCGGTGTTAAACCACTGGGCACCGTCCTTTTCATAGATAACCTTCTTTTCCCGGAAGGTTTCTATGGCTTTTTGTACCCGACCTGAATCATAGAGGCTCTGCTCGCTGAACCATTGATCATAACAAACACCAAATGTGGCCAGATCGTCCTTTATACCTGCTAAAATCTTATCGGCAGCGTATCTGGCGCAGATTTCAACCCCTTCTTTTTCTTCCTTTTCAGCGATATCTTTCCCCATGAGGGTGATAATTTCAGCTGCAATCTCCCGGATGTACTCCCCCTGGTAGCAATCCTCGGGGAAGGAAATCTTTCGGCCCATGGCCTCACACAACCGAAGCCAGACCGAAAGCCCCAGTGTTCGGATCTGTCTGCCGGAATCGTTGATGTAGTATTCCTTCTGCACCTCATACCCGGCAAAGGAAAGAATATTACCCACCGCATCCCCCACAGCCGCTCCCCGGCCATGGCCCACATGTAGCGGTCCTGTGGGATTGGCACTGACAAATTCCACCTGAACTTTTTTGCCCTTCCCCACTTCAACGGCACCAAATGCATGGTCTTTTTCGTACACCGTTGCAATAAGGGGATGCCAGGCAGCAGGAGTTACAAAGAAATTGATGAATCCGGGACCGGCAATTTCACATTTATCAATAATGCCCCGGGTGTCGTCCAGATGGGACACCAGGGCTTCGGCAATTTTCCGGGGGGCCATTTTCTGCACCGAGGCTGAAACCATGGCAACATTGGAGGAAAAATCACCATGATTGTCATGGCGGGGCACCTCAATTTCCATGTCCGGCAGGACATCAGAGTTCAAGAGACCGGCTTCAAAAGCCCGTCGGGCTGCACCCACAAGAATATCTTTTATTGTTTTCTTCATTGTCTAATCAATTCTCATGCTCAGAGTTATTGTCCAATTGAAATTTGGGCGTATCGTCATCTCCGTCGATCTCTTTAATGTCGTCTTCAGTGAGGTCTTCCGTTTCATCCTTGAGCAGGCTTTCAAGCTCATCCACGTCGGCATCATCCACCTCATCCACCTCTTCGTTCTCCTTGGGAAAGGCTTCAATGTCCTCATATTCTATGACAAGCTTGTCTCCATGCCCCTCCGTTAAAAAGGCTTTCAGGGTTTCAAATATCTTTACGCTGAGATCAAAGGGAGGAAAAAGATTTTTCCGGCGCAGGATTTCAATAAAAAGATCCTGCCCCCCTTCCAGGGCATTTTTTATATCCTCATAGGGGTAGCGCTCTTCATGGACACTTATAAAGGCACCGGGATCCGCCTCACCCGCCTCCTGGAGCGTAATGTTCTCTTTTTTTTCATCAATGATGAAGGTAAATTTTTGTTTCATTTTTTTCTCCCTGGTTATGAACTCGGATTTTTTGAGTTCCCTTGAATATTAACGAATCTGTAAACATTAAACCGCCGATCCCCGACCTTATCTACCTTATCAGAAACGAATTAAAACAAACGACTTGCGTACAATTTATACTGGGAGCAAGGTCATCTTAAAAAAATGGGATCAGGTTCAATGGATATAATCAAGAACAAAATTCTAATCACTTACAACAAACCTTCTAATATAGCGGAACTTCATCCCCTGTCAACCATTCAATGCCCTTTTCAGGAAAGTAAACGGGAAAGCAAAAAAAATAATTTGGGTGTTGACCTGCTCAAAACAACATGATATACACCTTCAGATCTGTTGGGAGGAGTGGCCGAGCGGCTGAAGGCGGCGGTCTTGAAAACCGTTAAGTGTCAAAGCTTCGTGGGTTCGAATCCTACCTCCTCCGCCATCAGAAACAAGATTCTATTTTATTTCTGAACAGAATCATTAAAGATGTGGAGAAATGGCCGAGTGGCTGAAGGCGCTCGCCTGCTAAGCGAGTATGGGGATAAAACTCCATCGAGAGTTCGAATCTCTCTTTCTCCGCCATTTACAAGCGATTCAAGGGTTGATGCCATTCATGGTGTCAACCCTTTTTTCGTTTGGTAGGGTCAAATAAAATTTCAGCTCATTCATACCACAGACAAAAAAATCCAGCTCATCCAAATAAAATTCTTGAATCAGCTGGATTTATTTATACCTGTTAACAAAGCTTCACCCGGATCACCATAAATCAGATATCTGGGCAAGACCCACATATCCATACCGCATACGGCCGTTCCCCAGGAACAAGCTTATTTACGTATTGCCCAAACCACAGGAATTCGCTAAGGTATCCGCATGGAACAAAGAAAAACGACCACGGGAAAGGAGATGCCAATATGGAGCACACACAACCTATCAACAGAGAAGTTGACAGTCGGGTGGTCCGTTTAAAATTAACAGACGGCACCCACGTCAAAGGCCACGTGAATCTCAATCGAACCCCGGGCTATGAACGGGTAAGCGACCTTGTCACAGAAAACCCGGAACGGTTTCTTGTACTGTTTTCCGTCTCCGTTAAAAAAGAGGCCAGTGACACCCCGGTATTTCACCAGACCCTGTTCATAAACCGAGACCACATCCTCTGGGCAGCACCGGATGAAGATCAATAAATAAACATTGGGCTTGACGACAGCCCGACCTCATTGGCCCTCAACTATGACGGGTGAGCCACGCTGTTACCAAGCCCGGATTTTCTTATAAACCAACATGACCACCAGCCACAACGAAAATTGAGACCCTCATAATTACAGCCTATTGAACGGAGTTTCATATATAATGGGGAGGCATGCAACACCCTCCCCATTATAAAATCAGCGTGTCAATCGAACAGCGATGAAACTGACATTTCCCCGTCTGAAAAGCAGCTGAAACAATTCGCCTTTATCCACTGTTTCCATGGCTTTCAGGTATTGCTTTTGTGTTTCAATGGGCCGATGGTTGACCTCTTTTAAAAGGTCTCCTTCCCGGATGCCGGCCTGATCCGCTTTGCTGCCGGGCTCAATTTCCACCACCACAATCCCCTTTGTTCCCGAAGCATACCCATAGGGCCGTGCCGCCTCGTCCGTTGTGGAAGCAAATCTCATTCCCAGCTCATCAAATCCATTGCTGGCACCAACTGTCAAGCGATCATCATCACTTCTCTTATCAAGGGTCACCGTTGACTGCCTGGTCTGTCCCTCCCGGATATAGGTCACCACCACCTTTTCCCCAACGCCGAATCCGGCAATGGCACTGGACAGATCGTGACTGGATTTAATCTGGGTATCATTGACCTTTACAATAATATCCCCGGGTTTAATGCCGCCCTTCTGGGCCGGATTATCATCATATACCTGGGCCACCAGGGCTCCCCCTGTAACCTTGATACCATAATACTGGGCAAGCTCCGGCGTCACATCTTGTATGGCCACCCCCAGCCAACCACGGGTAACAGACCCGGAGTCCTGCAGCTGTTTTACGATGCCCCGGGCAAGATCAGATGGAATGGCAAACCCGATACCCTGGCCGGATTTGATAATGGCGGTGTTGATACCAATGACTTCGCCATCCATGTTGAGCAGAGGCCCCCCACTGTTCCCCGGATTAATGGACGCATCGGTCTGGATGAAATCATCATAGGGACCAGAACCCAATATGCGGCCCTTGGCACTTACTATACCTGCCGTCACCGTCTGTTCAAGCCCAAAGGGGCTGCCGATGGCCACCACCCAGGTACCTACCTTAAGATCATCGGAATTGCCAAGCTTCAGGGGCACAAGCCCCTTGGCATCTATTTTAATGAGGGCCAGATCCGTCTTAGGATCCCCCCCCACCACCGTGGCAGCATATTCCTTGTCATTGTACATTTTGACCTGGATTTCATCGGCCCCATCAATGACATGGTAATTGGTCACAATATAACCCTTCCGGTCAATGATAAAACCGGAACCCAGGCTGTTCTCCTTGTAATCCCGGGAAGGCCCCCGACGGTTGAAAGGATTGGTGAACTGCCGGAAAAAATCCCGATCATCAAAAGGCTGACCAAAAAAATGGTTAAATACCCGTCCACCGCCCTGTATGGTCTTAACGGTGCGGATATTCACCACCGCGGGTCTTGCATCCTCGGCCAGCTGACTGAAGTCTGCGGGCACCATATTCACCCTTGCAAAGGAAATCACCGGCACCATCAGGGTAAGCACCAGGGCAATAACCATCATCTGTTTTTTGAGATTTTTCATAACACCCTCCGAATTCAAGTAATAACAAAGCCATTTCCATGGCATGGGAATTATTCCGTTTCCAATGCCCCAGGAACTATCAGGGGTGGAAAAATAGAATCAATTCCGTTTTCCTTTAATGGCATTAATATAATGCACAAAGATGATGGTTAAATGACTTAAACATTACCATTTGGTAATAAATGCAAAAAACCCGACACTGCCCATGAAATCGGCCAACCGTCATAACAGGCAGGGCAATGGAGTCAATTACCCCCCCCGTCCATCCTGGGACAAGGGCAACACAAGGGTAAACGTGCTGCCCTGACCCGGAACGCTTGTCACAAGAACATCCCCCCCATGCCCCCGGGCCAAAGCCCGGACCAGGCTCAATCCAAGACCTGTACCCCCGCAGCTCCGGGACGGATCAGCCCGGAAGAAACGATCAAATACACGGTCCAGATCTTCAGGAGCAATACCAATACCGGTATCCTCCACGGTGACCTCAACCTGCTGTCCCTTTCCGGGATTCACCGACACCGTCACCCTGCCCCCGGAGGGTGTATATTTGATGGCATTGTCCAGCAGATTGGCCAGACAGCGCTGCATCATCCCCCGGTCGGCCCATACTGTCATTTTTTCCCCCAGAACCTTGTCCAACACAAGGCCGCCATCTTCTGCCAGCGGAGAAAACAGCTGACATGCCTCTGTCACCAGCTCACCAAGATCCACCGCCGCCATATGGAACCGCCCTTCCCCGCTGTCGGTCCTGGCAATTACCAGCATGGTATTGACCATGGACAGCAGTCGATCGGCCTCTTCAATGGTTGATCCTGCCATGGCCTGATATTCATCAAGGCTTGTGCCATGCACCAGGGTCACCTCGGCAAGCCCCCGAATCCGGGTCACCGGCCCTTTAAGATCATGGGCAATGTTATCCCCCATTTCTCGAATGCTTTTCACAAGGCTTTCAATGCGGTCCAGCATGCCGTTAAAGGTTGTGGCCAGCTGATCCAATTCCGTCTGATGCCCAGTCACCGGCACCCGCTCAGACAACCTGGACCCGGAAATCACCGCTGCCGTCCGGGTAACCGTCGCCACCCCTGCCAATGCCTTTCGGGCCATGAACCAGCCAGGAACGGCAGAAAATAGAATCACCAGAACCATGGCGCCAATGAAGACACCGCCAAAGGCATTGAAAAAGCCAGAATAGGCGTCCATGGAAAGACCGGTCTGCAGCACCACCCCGTTGCCCACCATGTGATACAGCACCCGAATACCCTGCCCCTGCCCCTTCACATGAACGGTGTCATACACATCCGCCGTTGTGCTCACCAGTCGTTCCAGGGTCAATTTTGAAATTGGAATCCGTTCCCAATAGGCCATATAAGAAGATGCAAACACCTCTCCATCGGGATACAGCAGTCGGAAAAAAACCTTTTTTTCTCCGGCGGCCCGGGCCTCCAGGGCAGCAAGCCTTTTAATGCCGGGCATCCCCTGCACCGAAAGAATGGTGGAAAACCGTGCGGCAATACCACCCAGTTCATCATCCATGTGCGTCACAATGGTCCGGGACACCAGGAAATAAAACAGCATGAATGCCACACACGAAGAAACAACAAAAATCCCGGCATACCAGATGGTCAGCCGGAAAGCCAGGGTATGAAATACTCTTGGAACCCGCATTATTTTTCCTTCTTTCACTGGATGATCAAGTTTCAGGTTTAATATCTATTTTGTCGGACAGAACCATAACATCGCCACGGAACGCATTTCCATTTTTCCGGTTTGGTCACAAAACGGTTTATTTATCATAGTTGGTGGAGAGGCAATGGAGACAGGGCTTGGCATCCAGGGCACAAATCAACCCCGGCGCAAAACATAACCCACCCCCCGAACGGTGTGGATCAACTTCACCCCATAGGCTTTGTCCACCTTTTCCCGGAGGCGACAAACTCTGGCTTCCACCACATTGGTCATGGGATCAAAATTATAATTCCACACATGCTCAATGATCATGGTTTTAGATACCACCCGCTCTTTATTTCTCAAAAGATATTCCAGCAGGGAAAATTCCAGGGGCTGAAGATCAATAATATCCGCTCCTCTTTTCACCTCCCTGGAAATCAAATTAAGGCTCAAATCTTCATAGGAGAGCAGGGTGGGCTCCACATTTCCCCCGGCCCGGCGCAAAAGCGCCTGGATTCTTGCCAGAAGCTCCGTAAAGGCAAAGGGCTTGGTAAGATAATCATCGGCCCCGGCCTCCAAACCCCGGACCCGGTCATCCACTTTGTCCCTGGCACTTAAAATAATCACCGGGGTGTTTAGTTTTTCATGTCTTAATTTACCAATCAATGTGATGCCATCCAGTTCCGGCAGCATCACATCCACCACCAGTACATCATAGTCACCGGAACGTGCCATGGTTAAGCCGTCAAATCCATCCACGGCACGGTCGGTCACATACCCGGCGGAATCCAGCCCTCTGGTGATAAACTCGGCAATCTTGTTATCATCTTCTACTAAAAGAATTCGCATTTCACCCCCTTTTAAAGCTCTCCGAAAACCCATCAAAAAAAAACGGAAACATCAAATTCAAAGTGGCTGTTCTGAACATCGTCATCCCTGAACTTGAAATCCAAAGCACTTTACACATCCGTTGATCTATAATATAACCCACATAACAACAAACCGCTGCAACAACTAAAATTTTAAAAAAACGGCCATGCGACCCAACAGATACAACACTGTGACCTTCAGGAATAAACAACCATAATGACAAAAGCTTACTACTGGTGGCCCCTGCAGACGGCCCTTTCCCTTATCTGTATTTTTTTCACCCTGTTCGGCATTAATATCCTTGTGGCCGCCTATAAACTCAAAGACCCCATATCCTTTGTCATGACTTTTTTTTCAGCATCCTTTATCATTCTCATTGGTCTTGCTCTTTTTGTCGGCATTGTGGCCCGCATGATCAAAAGATATCAGGGGCACACACACCCGGCTTCCACAAAAAAAACACCATAACCAGGTACCCATGACCCTTCTTTTAAGCTATAGATCGCTCCATAAAACCTATGGAGATACCCCCATATTTGATGACCTTTCCTTCAATCTCAAGGCCGGAGAAAAACGAGGCCTTATCGGCGGTAACGGCAGTGGAAAATCAACCCTGCTCAAACTCATCGCAGGCGAAGATGTGCCGGACCGGGGAGAAAAATACATAAAACCGCTCACCCGCATAACATACCTTCCCCAGGAAGATATCCTGGATGGAGATAAAACCATTGAGCAGACGCTCTTTGATGCATTGAACCAGGAACCTGTGGATGATCCAGAACGATACCGACGGGTGAAACGTGCCACAGGCCTGGGGGAGTTTCCCGATGAGAATCAGAAATGCCGAAACCTGTCCGGCGGATGGAGAAAACGCCTGGCCATCACCCGAGCACTTATTCTGGAGCCGGATCTGCTGCTTCTGGATGAACCCACCAACCATCTGGACATAAAAAGCATTCTCTGGCTTGAAGATATCTTGAAAAAGCCATCCTTTGCCTTTGTGGTGGTGAGCCATGACCGGTGTTTCCTTGAAAATGTATGTTCAGACATCATGGAACTTGGCCGCTGTTATCCCGATGGCCACCTGTCGGTTTCCGGGGGATATCTGACATTCCGGGAGCAGCGGGGAAATTTCCTGGAGGCCCAAAGCCGTCAGGAAACCATTTTGTCCAACAAAATGCGCAGGGAAACCGAATGGCTCAGCCGGGGGGCCAAGGCCAGATCCACCAAGGCCCGGTACCGCATTGATCAGGCAGAAGTCCTCAGAGCCGAACTTGCCATGGTCAAACGTATGAATCTGCGCACCCGGCGACTGGACATTGATTTTGATACCACCCAGCGAAAAACCCGTCAACTGCTGACCTGCCGAGACATGGGAAAATCCATACAGGGTCGCACCCTGTTCCAGGATATCTCCCTGAAATTGACCCCGGGAACCCGACTGGGCCTCATGGGAAACAACGGCAGCGGCAAGACCACATTCATGAATATCCTTGAAAATAAAACCGCCCCGGACACCGGTACCCTGCAAAGGGTGGACAACTTAAAAGTGGCTGTTTTTGACCAGACAAGATCCCACCTGGACCCGGAAACCACCCTGAAAGAGGCCCTGTCACCGGCGGGAGATGCGGTGATGTTTCAAAACAGAAGCATTCATATTGTCTCCTGGGCCAAACGATTTCTCTTCACTCCCGATCAGCTGACCCTTCCAGTCAAACGGCTTTCCGGCGGTGAAAAAGCCCGTATCCTCATTGCCAATCTCATGGTGCAGCCAGCGGACATTCTTTTGCTCGATGAGCCCACCAATGATCTTGACATCCCTGCTCTTGAAGTACTTGAAGAGAGCCTCATGGACTTTCCCGGGGCTGTGGTCATCGTTTCCCATGACCGTTTTCTCCTGGACCGGGTCACCGACACCATTCTCTTCCTTGACGGAAAAGGAGGGGCCAACCTGTTTGCCGATTACAATCAGTGCCTTAAACAGCAGATAAAACCACCAGCTGCCCCGCCGGAAAAACACCCCCCCCGTTCCCGCAAAACCCCGGACGCCTCCCCTAAAAAGGCCCCCGGTTTTTCTTACAAACACCAGTATGAGCTGGACCACATGGAGGAAGAAATTCTCATGGCCGAGGCAAAGGTGGCAAAAATCCAGAAAACTGCCGAGGCCCCTGAAACAATGAAAGACCCCGAAGCACTGGCAACGGCCTACACCCACCTTCAAAAAGCCCAGGAAAAGGTGGAGTCCCTCTACGCCAGATGGGAGACCCTGGAAGACCTAAAATCCCAGTCATAGCCTCCCCACTTTTTCATTTACGGTATTAAGGGCAACTGGCCGCCCATTTTATCCAGGCCCGTTGATGAAAAAAGCCTGACACCACTTCGACCACTCTGCGGAAGGAACCGACAAAAAAACAATCTTGACCTGTAAACAATTGGATGATATAATTATTGTTTGTATTTAAACATGAACTTCACTGAAGTCCTTGTTTGACCTCTGGTCCTAAAATACAAACAACTGATGTCCATCAGAGGGCACACCAAGATCTGACACGGAAACCGGGTGGTCCGGTTTCACTCGATTTATCCTTGCTCCGTACAAAAAAACGGGGCTGTAATCCGCAAGGAGAGCGTACATGAGAAGGTATGAAACCATCTTTATTGCAGATCCTGATCTCCAGGAAGATGCAAGAAAAAATCTGTTCGACAAATTCACAAACCTGCTGGCACAGGAAAACGGTATCCTCGTTGACTTTGATGACTGGGGAAACAGGAAGCTTGCATATGAAATAAAGAAAAAAGCAAGGGGGCATTATGTGTGCATGACCTATGGCGGCAACGGTGCACTGGTCACCGAACTTGAGCGTAACTTCCGCCTGGATGACAAAATCATGAAATTCATGACGGTGCTCCTGGAAAAAAATGTAAATCCCAGCGATCTGGAACAGGAAATTGCCGCAGCGGCGGAATCCGAAGAAGAAGCAAAACCCGCAACGGAAAATACCGAAAAAGCCACCGAAGACGTAGAGGCTGACACCACGGAAGACACTGAAACCGCCGACGACGCACAGGAGGAAAATTAATCATGGCTTTCCAGAAAAAAAACACCAAAAAAAGATTTTTCCAGCGCCGTAAAGTGTGCAGATTCTGCGCGGACAGCACCCTTGAAATTGATTATAAAGATGCCAAGGCCTTGCGACCTTTTATCACCGAACGGGGAAAAATCATTCCCCGACGTATCACCGGCACCTGTGCCAAGCATCAGAGAAAATTATCGGCAGCCATCAAACAGGCCAGAACCATCGCCTTTCTGCCCTATGTAGGTAAACTCAGTTAGTCTGCCAAAGCGAATATACATGGATCAGTTACCCCACCCCAATGCTTGGACCGGCCCATTGAGAGATATTCTCACTGGTGTATCCGCATGTCTGGTGATCGTATCGATCACCATTTATGTACCTCTGCTGGGATTTTTAATGGCCATGCTCCTGCCCATGCCGGTTCTGTTCTATCGGCTTAAGCTGGGCAGGACATCCGGTGCGATCATTGCCACGCTGGTACTTGGAGTCATTGCAACGGCTTCAGGGGAACTATCCATTGACACACTGTTTTACGGTGCTCTTTTGCTCACCGGTTTCATGATGGGTGAATGCATGGAAAGAAACTTTTCCGTTGCCCGAACAGGGCTTTACACGGGGCTTACGATCCTTGCAGGTTGCATGTTCCTGATTCTTGCCCACAGTTTATTCACAGGAAAAGCACTTCTTCCCATGGTGTCAACCTATGTGGGAGCCAACCTTGACTTGACCATGCAGCTGTACAGCAATATGGGAATTCCCCAGGAAAACATGGACATGCTTGCCGATTCCATGGACACCATTAAATATGTTCTGGTACGGATTCTTCCATCCCTGATCATCTCAATGCTTCTGGTTGTCATCTGGAGCAATATTCTTTTCATCAGGAAAATCCTTGCTGGCAAAGGGGTTCACCTTGCCCATCTTACCAACCTTAATCGGTGGAAGGCACCGGAACACCTGGTGTGGCTGGTCATCGCCTTTGGCATCTGCCTGCTGTTTCCGGCCAGGCCATTAAAGATTATCAGTTTGAATTTCCTGATTGTATTGATGCCTATTTATTTTTTCCAGGGCATTGCCATTGTCTCTTTCTTTTTTGAAAAAAAAAAATTTCCACGGATGCTCAAGATCTTCATTTACAGCATCATTGCCCTTCAGCAGATCTTTCTACTGGTGGTGGTGGGACTTGGTTTTTTTGACACATGGGTTAATTTCAGGAAAATAGACATCACCGAAACCACCGTAAAATAGTCTGGGACAACTGATATAAAAGAGGACAATCAGCCTGAAACACAATTGCCGACGCGTTAACTTCCGGCATGGTTTTTTGTCCATCCCCCTAAAAAAACAACACGGTCTGACAACAGACTGAACCTTTATCGGAGGTTAAAATGAAAGTTATACTCAAAGAAACTATAGACACACTGGGCATTGTGGGTTCCGAATGCACAGTTGCTCCGGGATATGCCAGAAATTATCTCTTTCCCCAGGGCAAGGCCATTGCTGCAACCCCCCAGAACCGCAAGGTGATTGAGCAGGCCCGGGCCAAATTTGATCTTCAGATTGCCAAAGAGAAAAAACTGGCCCAGGAAATGGCAGAAAAAGTCAAGGACATCGTATGCATCATCAAAGCCAAGGTGTTTGAAGAGATTCGACTTTACGGTTCTGTCACCTCCCATGACATCAAGGCTGCCCTGGATGCCCAGGACGTTATCATTGAACGTCGCTCCATCCTCCTTGTGGAACCCATCAAAGAAACAGGCGAGTACAAGGTGCCTGTAAGGCTTTACAAAGATGTTGAACCGGAAATCACCGTAAAGGTAATGCCGGAAGACAAAACAGAATAAGGGTAAATATTCGATCAGCACCCCATATTTGTCCATTTTGATCTGCTCACATGCCATCAGTGCATTATGTTATACAGGTTCAAACAAACAAATATGGGGAACTGCCAAGACCCTTCTCCCCCCTTTTTATGCCAACGGGAGAGATGTTTTAATTTATTTTAGAATCACCCCAGCAAGGCATTGATGTTGAAAAACTATCGTACAAAAGTGCTGAAAGATTTACCTGAGCCGTTTTCACTCATCATATAACCCCCGAAGATCCCAATGCCATGGTAAATCCCAGACAAAAAAATATTGATCCCCTGCTAAACAAAACCCCTCCCCATGACCTGGAAGCGGAAGAATCCCTTCTCAGTGCCGTACTCATAGACAACGACACCCTGCTTGACGTGGTGGATATCCTTAAGCCCGAGGATTTCTATAAGAAAGCCCATGAAAAAATTTTCCATGCCATCATTGAGCTGTTTAACCGGGATGAACCTGCGGATCTTGTCACAGTGGCCACCCGGCTCAAAGAAAAAGATGAGCTGGAAGATATCGGCGGTGCAAGCTTTCTTGCCGCCATTGCCGATGCGGCCCCCATGGCGGTCAACGCCCTTCATTATGCCCGGATCATCCAGGGCAAAGCGTCCCTTCGCACCCTGATAAAAAGCGCCACGGCCATTGTGGAACGCTGCATGAAAGATCGGGGGGATGTGGTTGATATCATTGATTTTGCAGAAAACGCCATATTTAATATTTCAGAATCCAAGTCCAGCAAGAATTTTGCAAGCCTTGGGGATTTGATCAATCTCAACATTGATATGCTGGAAGAACGCCAGGGTTCCAGTGGCGGTCTTTCCGGTCTGAGCACTGGATATCCCCGCCTGGACCAGCTGACATCGGGTCTGCAAAAATCAGATCTCATTATCCTGGCGGCCCGGCCCAGTATGGGAAAAACCGCCTTTGCCCTGAACCTGGCCCGTAATGTGGCAATAGAAGAACGGGTACCTGTGGCGGTGTTCTCCCTGGAAATGTCCAGAGAACAGCTGTCCATGCGCCTGCTCACCTCCGAGGCCCGCATTGATTCCAACCGGTTAAAAACCGGATTCATTAGCCAGGAAGACTGGCAAAATGCCACGGATGCCGCAGGAATACTCAACGAAGTGCCCATATTCATTGATGACACCCCCAACATCACCGCCATGGAAATCCGGGCCAAGACCCGCCGTCTAAAAATGGATAAGGGACTGGGACTTATCATCATTGATTATCTCCAGCTGATGAAGGCCCCTTTTCATTCCGACCGCCGGGATCTGGAAATTGCCGAAATTTCCCGGGCACTAAAAGCCCTGGCCAAGGAACTTGAAATTCCGGTCATCGCCCTTTCCCAGCTCAACCGCATGCTGGAACAACGGGCGGAAAAGCGCCCCTTGATGTCCGACCTTCGTGAATCCGGCGCCCTGGAACAGGATGCAGATATCATTGCCTTTATATACAGAGATGAGGTATACAACAAAGAAGAAAGCAATCCCAACAAAGGCAAGGCCGAAATCATCATTGCAAAAAACAGAAACGGTGCCATCGGTACTGCCCACATGGCCTTTGTCGGTGCATACACCCGGTTTGAAGAGCTGGCAACAGGCTCATACCAAAACTACGAATAGCCATAATGACAGAAGGGCCGATTCCAACAAAGATCCATTAAAAACCCAGTTAGCCGTTAAGAACCACCCAAAAACTTGTACCAAGCACCCAAATCCTAACCCCCGATTTTTAACGAACCAAAGAGCCACATGAAAAAAATCATCGGCAATATCTCAGGCCTCAAGGCCACCCAGATAAGGCAGCTGGAAAATCTATACCTCCACCGCACCGAACCTGAATATCTCATCTCTAAAGAGCAGATCCGGGAACTTACAGCCATCTCCCACGACATTGGAAGGCAGGTGGGAATTCTCATTGACCGGTCCGGAAAAACCATCCATGTCATTGCCGGGGATGCCCATGGCATTGTCATCCCGGACACCCCGGATTACCGTGCCCTGCCCGGCCAGCTCAAGGGCATTCGGTGTATACATACCCATTTAAAGGATGATCCCCTTTCCCGGGATGATCTCACCGATCTTGCACTGCTGCGCCTGGACTTCATGGCCGCCGTCACCGTCACCCCCACGGGGGAGCCCGGAAAAATTTACCCCGGGCACATTCTTCCCCGGGAGGAAGGGCTGCCCTATGAGGTAACGCCTCCCATATTTTCAGATGCTCTTGCCATGGACTGTACGGCAGTCATCAAGGCCCTGGAATCGGAATTAAGTCGCCTTAATGCCCTTTACACTGCAGAAAAAGGCATGGAAAAGGCCCTGCTCATCCATGTCACCACGGACAATCCCAAAGAGGCAAAGGCATCCCTTGAGGAACTCAAGGAGCTTTGTCGATCCAGCGGGGTCCAGGTCATTGACACCGCCATCCAGAGACGCAAAAAAATTGATCCCAAGTTTGTGGTGGGCAAAGGAAAACTTGCCGAACTCACCATACAGGCCATACAGAAGCACGCCACCATGATTGTGTTTGACCGGGAACTGGGTCCCTCCCAGATCCGATCCATCACTGATTTTGTGGAAATGAAGGTACTGGACCGCACCCAGATTATCCTGGATATTTTTGCCAATCATGCCAGGAGCCGGGAGGGTAAACTCCAGGTGGAACTGGCTCAGATGCAGTATATGCTGCCCCGCCTAGTCACCAAAAACACAGCCATGTCCCGACTTACCGGAGGCATCGGTGGCAGAGGCCCCGGTGAAACAA
The DNA here is from genome assembly GCF_054657595.1 of Desulfocicer niacini. Classification (NCBI taxonomy): domain Bacteria; kingdom Pseudomonadati; phylum Thermodesulfobacteriota; class Desulfobacteria; order Desulfobacterales; family Desulfobacteraceae; genus Desulfocicer; species Desulfocicer niacini. The sequence continues at coordinate 22,236 of NZ_BAAHYK010000013.1, read as the reverse complement.
AACTTGAAATTAACCGAAGACGGGTCCGGGAACGCATCGCAAAGCTCAATAAGGATCTTGCAAAAATAAGAAAACAGCGATCCCAGCAGCGGGCCCGGCGCAACCGCAAAGGGGTGCCGGTGATCTCCATTGTGGGGTACACCAATGCGGGAAAATCCACTCTGTTAAACAGCCTGACCCAAAGCAGCATCACAGCTGAAAACAAGCTCTTTGCCACACTGGATCCATCCAGCCGCCGGTTGCGGTTCCCCAAAGACATTGAGGTTATCATCACTGACACCGTGGGATTTATCCAGGATCTTCCGGATGAATTAATGGACGCCTTCCACGCCACCCTGGAGGAGCTTGAAGAGGCGGATCTTCTGCTCCATGTGGTTGATATCAGCAACCCGAGATATCAACAGCAGATTCAATCCGTTGAGCAGATTTTAAAAAAGCTCTCCCTGGATCACCTGCCGGTTCTGTTTGTATTTAATAAACAGGACCTCATGGACATCAGCGGGTTTGACAACCCCTGGCTGCTCAACCAGGGCATACGGATTTCCGCCACCCGACGGGAAACCCTTAAACCCCTTGTAAGCCGCCTGGAATCCATGATATACGAATTGATCACAGAAAAACCCTATCATACCCGGGAAACACAGGAATAAATATGAAATTTGAACGTATTGTTGAGGATCTTGCACATGACACGACCTTGGAGGACTCACAGGATAACCTGGATTGTTTTGGAGAATTCTGCAAAACAGATGAAGTTTGCACCCGTTATTGCTCCGCCTCCATCCAATGTGCTTTGGAGCACACCCACAACCCCGGTATTGACATATTTGAAGAGCTGCTGATACTCAATTATTTTCCGGTACGAATGCAATAATCGGGCATCTGTCACCGCTGCTGTTAAAAGCAGCGGATGCTTTGATCTCCTCCCCGATTACAAAAATCAGGGTTAGATCACAACATGGGTCACCCATCACAATTGCTGGAGTAACGGGTTCAGATAAGTGCCGGTAAACTAAGCCCGACTTCCCCCTCCCGGATTGGACGATCCCCAAAATCCAGGACCTGACTTGCAAGGGGACAGGACCCGGATTAAAAAATCTTCCCCGGATTCAGTATGTTTTCAGGATCAAACAGCTGCTTGATCTGCTTCATCAACGAAATTTCCACCGGACCTATTTCCTTTGCAAGATATTTCTTTTTTGTAATCCCCACCCCATGCTCGCCTGTGATGGTTCCCCCCAGTTTCAAGGTCTGATCGAACAGGGCATCCACGGCCTTTTGTGCCCTTTGACACTGCCCCGCATCCCTTTTATCATACATGATATTACAATGAATATTACCGTCTCCGGCATGCCCGAAACTGACAATGGTCAAGCCTGATTGTATTTGAAGCTGTTCAATGTACCCCACCATGTCAGGAATGCGGCTGATGGGCACCACAATGTCTTCATTTATCTTATGGGGTGCCAGTTTATAAAGCAGTGGAGAAAGGGTTTTTCTGGCCTTCCAGATCTCTGCCGCCTCTCCGGGACCCCGGGCCGTAACCACCTTGATGGCTTTCATGACGGCACACAGAGATTTGAGTTCATGGGCAGCGGCCTTGACCATGTCCTTTTTACCGTCCACCTCAAGAATCAGAAGCGCTCTGGTTCCGGGCACAATAACGTCCGGCCCCAGGACATCCTGTACCAGTCTCAGAGATGATTGATCCAAAAATTCGACACAGCGGGGCACAATGCCCTGGCGGATAATGGCAGATACTGCGCAGGCGGCCTGGTGCATATCTGCAAAACAGGCGGACAGAGTTTCAATTTTTTCAGGAAGAGGAATCAGACGCAGGATCATCCGGGTCACCACGGCAAGGGTGCCTTCGGAGCCCACAATAAGCCGTGTGAGATCATACCCTGCAACCCCCTTGGCAGTCCTAACCCCTGTGTGAATAATCTCCCCCGTGGGCAACACCGCCTCCAGGCCCAACACATAATCCCGGGTCACTCCGTATTTAACGGCCCGGGGACCACCGGCGCACTCTGAAATATTTCCCCCCAGGGTGCAAAAAGCCGAACTTGCCGGATCGGGAGGATAAAAAAGCCCTTTTTTTTCAACGGCTTTATGGAAATCTCCGGTGATCACCCCCGGTTCTACGCTGGCTGTGAAATTATTTTGATCAATGTCATGGATACGATTCATGCGCCCCATGGCAAGTACCACCCCACCTTCAAGGGGAAGGCTTCCACCTGTCATGCCCGAACCATTGCCCCGGGGAATAACGGAAAAATGACGTTCCGAAGCCAGTTTAAGCACCTGGGAAACCTGATCGCTGCTTGACGGAAACACCACGACATCGGGCAAAAAAGAGCATCCGGTGGCATCGTAGGAATGGCAGAAAAGCTCTTCATTGCCCCTTTCCAGGCCGTCAAGGCCCACAATTCTTTCCAATGCATCCACATCGGCTGCCCGCATTCCCATCTTATTCCCCTGGTTCTTAATCATACCCCCCGACCATCATGCCTTGACGGTTTCAATTTTTTTATACAGGTAATTCATCTGTTCCGCATAGCTGCCTTGTTTTTTCATGGCTTTTTCCACGGCATTGATGGAGTAAATGGCGGTTGCATGGTAGCGGTTAAAGCTTCTGCCAATTTTCTTCAGGGGCTGATCTGTGTATTTCCGGGCCAGATAAATGGCGATCTGCCGGGGCTGAACAAAAATTTTCTTTCTGGAGGCAGAAACAAGATCCGATTCGGCAATTTTAAATTCCCTGCACACCAGATCTTTGATGGCATCAACGGTGATCTGCTGTTTACTGCGTGAAATATTGGAAAGCACACTTCTGGCAAGATTTATATCAATTTTTTCTCCCATCAGTGATGCCTTGGCAGTAACCCCGGAAAGACCGCTTTCCAGCTGTCGAACATTGTCACACAATTCCTGGGCAAGGTAATCCAGCACTTCTCCGGGCATGGGTGTGTTTCCCATGGCCGCCTTTTTTCTCAAAATTTTCACCCGGGTCTTGAAATCCGGTGCATCAATCCGGGTGACCAGTCCAAGACTGAGACGGGACTTTAACTGCTCATTCATTTTGGGAATTTCCCCGGGGAGATAGCATCCACTGAAAATAAGTTTTTTCTCCGCATCCAGAAGATAATCCAATGTCATGGCAAGCTCATTCTGGATTGCGCTTTTTCCGGACAGAAAATGGACATCTTCAAGGATGAGTACATCACAGCGAGTTCTGTACTTTTCTTTGAAACTGTTGATTCGGTTATTTTTCAGGGATGAAACCATCTCATTGGTAAAATCCTCCGCAGTCACATAAAAAACCTTATTTGTCACCCCTTGATGGATGGCGTGGTGTCCCACCGCCTGGGACAGATGGCTTTTGCCAAGCCCGGTGTCAGACACAAGATAAAGTGCCCCATTTCCATTGGCACCGCCCTGGGCAAGGGAAAGGGATGCAGAATAGGCAAAATCATTGTTGCTTCCCACCACAAACTTATCAAATGTATAGGTTTTTTTTAACAGTCGCCCAGAATCAAAGGGATTACCCAGCCCGGGCAGGGTGAGCTGCCGGGGAAGTCGAGGCGGTGGCGCCACAGGTGGCACGGAAACATCCAGTGCCTGAATCCGGGAAGATTTTTGTTTGCCGGCCCTGTCTGGAAGGCGTTTTGCGGCTTTTGGATCATGGACCTGGAGTTCCAGGCAGGCATCCTTCACCCCGAGAGATTGGAACTCTTTTTCAATACCGGCAAGGTAATGATCCTTCACCCTTCGCTGGGAAAAGGGATTGGGACATGACAGAATGATGATATTTTCCCGGGCAGAAACAAACTCCATGGGTCCCACCCACATTCTGTAACTGTGGTCCGGCAGCAACCCCTTCATCTTCAACTTAACTTTTTTCCAAAAAGACTCCATAGAACTCCAATGACCGTCCCGGGCAATTTATATTTAAAATCTGTGAGGTTATGATTAATGTATGGTGGGCAGGAACCTTAAGTTTTCCTGTATTGTTCAGAAAACCCGGATCTGTCAAGCATGATCATAATGGGAACCACTTCCAAATATAGACATCTCAACGGCATATTTTTTGCCAATTAAATCAATTCTGGCAGGTTAGAACACCCTTCCATTTTTTCGGATAATGATTGTTTTCTTTTTATTCCATTGTCAATTTGCAGTCAAATTCAATGATCCTGTATTCAATCCAGATAGGCATTTAAAAAAAACAAAACAATAAGCACTTGTTTTAAAAGAAAATCAACCCGTGAAACATCCAATTTACAGATTTTAAGCCCAATGGCATAAGGGACTATTATTTCATGGAATTTTCTAACATTCTCCATCTTAATTTCACCTATGAGTTTTTCCTTTTCTCTTCAAATCTACCGATATCTATTAATTTCTTTGATTTTCATCAAACTCACAAAAATCTAATAATCACGCCGTGGTTCCGGTGGTTTCACACGAGTGATAGCAAAAACCCATCTAAAAAACTTGACCATCCAGTGACGGGTGAGTACTATATTTAAACATCTGATCATAACAGGTACCATGCCAAAGTGCTGGTGCCAGACATAAAAATGGAAGCTTGTCAATCATGAACAAACAACATCCTGTCATCGGTGTCACCATGGGAGATCCCGTTGGTATCGGCCCTGAAATCATTGCCAGTGCCCTTGAAAATTTTAATTTTTCACAGATATGCCTTCCCGTGGTTCTCGGGGATACGGGCATGATGACCAGAGCCATTGAGCTCACCGGCACCAACCTTGAAATCCGAGAGATTAAAAGGCCAGATCAGGCCCTTGATACCCCTGGGATCATCAACCTTATCTGCCGCTCTCATCTTTCAGTAAAAGACCTGACTCCGGGACACCCCACTACCGCCACGGGAAGGGCCATGATAGACTACATTGACACCGCAGTTGAAATGGCAACCCTTGGCAGCATTGATGCCATGGCGACATGCCCCATAACCAAGACGGCCATGAAACTTGCAGGCTCTGCCTTCCATGGACACACGGAACTCATCGCCCATGCCACACACACCGAAAACTATGCCATGATGCTGGCAGGGGATACACTAAAGGTGGTGCTTGTCACCATCCATGAACCCCTGTCCCGGGTGAGTCAACTATTAAATATTGATAATATTCTCAAAACCATCCGCATCACAGCCCATGCTTTGGAACACCGGTTCGGTATCAACCATCCTGCCGTGGCCGTGGCCGGTCTCAATCCCCATGCCGGAGAAGATTCTTTATTTGGCCCGGAAGAGCGGGATCTCATAACCCCGGCGGTGGCCCAGGCACGGGATGAAGGCATAAATGCCACCGGCCCCCATCCCCCGGACACTCTTTTTTTTCATGCCTCCAAGGGCAAATATGACGGTGTGGTGTGCATGTACCACGACCAGGGCCTGATTCCTTTTAAAATGATTCATTTCCATGACGGCGTAAACACAACCCTCGGCCTGCCCATCATCCGCACCTCCGTGGACCACGGCACCGCCTATGACATTGCCTGGCAGGGTAAAGCCAACCATGAAAGCCTGGTCCAGGCCATTAAAATGGCTGCACTCCAGGCAAAAATGTGCCGCCCCACATGATCTTTCAAACCCGGACCCCATCAATCATGAATTCTGACTACATTATTATCAAAGGTGCAAGGGAACACAATCTAAAAAATATCAGTCTTTCAATCCCCAAAAACAGGCTTGTCACCATCACCGGGCTGTCCGGCTCCGGCAAATCCACCCTAGCCTTTGACACCCTCTATGCCGAAGGACAACGACGATACGTGGAATCACTTTCAACCTATGCCAGACAGTTTCTGGGACAGATGGAAAAACCCGATGTAGATTTAATAGAGGGCCTTTCACCTGCCATCTCCATAGAACAGAAAAGTGCCGGGCACAACCCCCGATCCACCGTGGGGACGGTGACGGAAATATATGATTATTTAAGACTTCTCTATGCCCGGGTGGGCAAACCTCACTGCCATCAGTGCGGCCAACCCATCACTTCCATGACCATAGACCAGATGGTTGATCAGGTGCTTGAACTGCCTTCTGACACCCGCATCCTTATTATGGCCCCGGTGATTGTCAACCAGAAGGGAAGCCACGTAAAAACCATTGAAAAGTTAAAAAAAGAAGGTTTTGCCAGAGTAAGAATCAATGATGAAATGTATGTTGTGGAAGAGGTCCCGGAGCTTAAGAAAACCATCAAACACACCATTGATGTGGTGGTGGATCGTCTGGTCATAAAATCCGGCATGGCAAAGCGCCTCACAGACTCCCTGGAAACTGCCCTTATTTTCGGCAACGGCATTGTAAAGCTCTTGGATCTTACCCGGAACAGGGAAAGCCTGTTCAGTGAAAATGCATCCTGCATCGTCTGCGGCATCAGTTATGGCGAGTTCACCCCGGCCACCTTTTCCTTTAATTCCCCCCAGGGGGCCTGCCCCCACTGTGATGGCCTCGGGGCGGTGACACAGTTTGATCCGGACCTCATTGTGCCAAACAAAGCCCTGTCCCTGAGAGAGGGCACCGTGGCCCCCTGGAATGGCCGGGATTCGGTTCAGTTTGCCGAATTTCTTGATGCCCTGACTAGTTTTTACGGCGAGGATATTTATACCCCTTTTTCCAAACTGTCTGCAAAGTTTAAGAAAGTTCTTCTCCACGGGTCCGGGCGCACTGAAATTCCTTTTTATTTTGAAAAACAGGGCCGTCGGGTGATTTACCAAAAAAAATTTGAAGGCATCATTCCCAACCTGAAACGTCGGTACCATGACACCGATTCCCACGGAGCCAGAGAAGAAATCAAGGCCTACATGAACTTCACCACCTGCACCCACTGCCAGGGCAGCAGACTCAACGATGCCTCCGGGGCGGTGCGGATAACGGACAAGCGCATCTCCGACATCACCGCCCTGTCCGTGGAAAAGGCCCTTGTTTTCTTCAAGGAATTAACCCTTCCGGGCAAGGATCAAATCATCTCCCGGCACATCATCCGGGAGATAAGCCAGCGACTGTCGTTTTTAAAGAACGTGGGGCTCAACTACCTCACCCTGGACCGCTCGGCAACCACCCTGTCCGGCGGGGAAAGTCAACGCATTCGCCTGGCAACCCAGATCGGCTCCAAACTCACCGGGGTATTGTATGTGCTGGATGAACCCAGCATCGGGCTCCATCAGCGGGACAATAAAAGGCTTCTGGACACCCTCTTAAATCTTCGGGATCTTGGAAACAGCGTACTGGTGGTGGAACATGATGAAGAAACCATGCTCACCTCGGACCACATCATTGACATGGGGCCCGGGGCGGGTATCAACGGTGGGAATGTGGTGTTTTCAGGAACCCCCCAGGAGCTTTTGAAAACCCCTGATTCCCTCACCGGTGCCTACTTGTCCGGTGCCAGACGTATTAAAATTCCCACGGAAAGACGACGGGGCAACGGGCATGAACTTGTCATCCGGGGTGCTGCTGCCAACAACCTGAAATCAATTGATGTACACTTTCCCCTGGGGTGCTTCACCTGTGTCACCGGGGTATCAGGCTCCGGCAAATCCACCCTGGTTCTAACCACCCTGTTTCGACTGCTGTCCAACCGGTTATATCAATCACGCATGCCTGCCGGCATCCACACCGGGGTGGAGGGTCTTAACCACCTGGACAAGGTCATTCACATTGACCAGTCCCCCATCGGACGAACCCCCCGGAGCAATCCCGGCACCTACACCGGCATTTTCACCCACATCCGGGAACTCTTTGCCAAAACCCCGGATGCCAGGGCCATGGGCTACAAGCCGGGTCGGTTCAGCTTTAATGTCAAGGGGGGGCGGTGCGAGGCCTGCACAGGGGATGGTATCATCAAAATTGAGATGCACTTCCTGCCCGATGTGTACGTGTCCTGTGATGTATGCAAGGGACAGCGCTACAACAGAGAAACCCTGGAAATAAAATACCGGGGAAAAAACATAGCCCAGGTCATGGACATGACCGTCAATCAGTCCCTTAAATTCTTTGACAAGATCGCCGCCATCAGAACCAAGCTGCAGACCCTGGCGGATGTGGGGCTTGGATACATTAAAATCGGACAGGCAGCCACCACTCTGTCCGGTGGAGAGGCCCAGCGCATCAAACTGGCAAGGGAGTTAAGCAAAAAAAACACCGGGCGAACCATTTATATCCTGGATGAACCCACCACCGGCCTTCACACCGATGACATCAACCGCCTGCTGTCGGTGTTGAGTAAACTTGTGGATTATGGCAACACCGTGGTGGTCATTGAACATAACCTGGATGTCATTAAATATGCCGACCATATCATTGATCTGGGACCCGAAGGCGGTGATGGCGGCGGCACCATTGTGGCCTGCGGCACCCCCGAAGCCGTGGCAAAGGTAGCTGCTTCCCACACCGGAAAATTTCTGGCAAAAATTTTAAACAACGATCACGGTCATTCAACTTGCTGCAACTCATAATGCCGTTTTCATTATTCGGTATGTCCGCCAGGACATGCGGGTTATATAAAATAAGGATCCATCATACCATGTTCGATACCATCAGCAAGCAGACGGGTTTAAAAAAAGAGCAGGTGGCTGCCGTGGCGGGCCTCATGGAACAGGGGGCCACCATTCCCTTCATTGCCAGATATCGAAAAGAGCACACCGGCTCCCTTGACGAGGTGTCCATCACCACCATCCGGGATGCCCTGGCACACCTTAAGGCACTGCAGGATAGAAAAGAGACCATTCTGAACTCCCTTGACACCCGGGAATTATTAACCCCCCAGCTGCAAGAAGCCATAAAAACAGCCGCCACCCCGGCGGAACTGGAAGATCTGTACCAGCCTTACCGGCCCAAAAAGAGAACTCGGGCCCTCATGGCAAAGGAAAAAGGGCTCATGCCCCTGGCTGAATTTATCTTGTCGTTCCAAAAAGGGGACCCCATGGAAAGGGCAGAACAATTTGTGGATGGGGAAAAGGGGATCACCTCCCCGGAAGACGCCTTGGCCGGAGCCAGGGATATTGTGGCGGAAACCATCAATGAAACCCCAGCCCTTCGTACAGCCATGCGCCATCTGTTTTTGAACCAGGCCCAGATGACCACCCGGGTTAAAAAAAATCGAGAAACAGACGGCGTTAAATACAGGGATTATTTTGAATGGTCCGAACCCGGATCAAAGGCTCCGTCCCACCGCATTCTGGCCATGCTCCGGGGGGAAAAAGAAGGCATTCTCACCCTGCATGCCCTGCCCCCTGAAGAAAAAGCCATGGATTTGCTTGAAAAACGATTTCTCAATCCCGCCGTTCAATCTGCCCCACACATGGCCATGGCCATATCCGACAGCTACAAACGCCTGCTGGGAAAGGCCATGGAAAATGAAACTTTAAAAACCTTGAAAGAGCGGGCTGACACCGTGGCCATCAAGGTGTTTGCCGAAAATCTCAAAAACCTATTATTGTCTTCTCCTTTAGGACAGAAGGCGGTGCTGGCCATTGACCCCGGGTTCAGGACCGGGTGCAAGATGGTGTGCCTGGACAGACAGGGAAACCTTGTGGATCACATGGTAATCTTTCCATTGGGATCAGGTGCTGCAAAGGCTGGACAAGCAATCAGGAAATGGATAACCACCCATGACATAGAAGCCATTGCCATCGGCAACGGCACCGCTGGCCGGGAAACAGAAACCTTTGTCAACGCATTGAACCTTTCAAAAAAAATTCCGGTGATCCTGGTGGATGAAAGCGGGGCATCCATATACTCAGCCTCACCCATTGCAAGGGAGGAGTTCCCGGACCATGATCTCACCGTGCGGGGGGCGGTGTCCATCGGACGGCGGCTCATGGACCCCCTTGCGGAGCTGGTCAAACTGGACCCCCGATCCATTGGTGTGGGTCAGTATCAGCACGATGTGGACCAAAAGGAGTTAAACCAGTGCCTGGACGATGTGGTGATCAACACCGTCAACCAGGTGGGGGTGGACGTAAACACCGCCAGTAAAGAGCTTTTAAGCCGGGTGGCGGGCCTGAACAAAACCATTGCCGCCAACATTGTACAGTACCGCCTGGAAAACGGCCCCTTTAAAACCCGGCGGGAACTTTTAAAGGTGCCGCGCCTGGGTCCCCGCGCCTTTGAACAGGCCGCAGGTTTTTTAAGAATTCCCCGGGGCACCAATCCCCTGGATGCCAGCGGCATTCACCCGGAATCCTACAAAATCGTCCAGACCATGGCAAGGGATCTGGGGGTGTCCGTTAAGGAGCTTGTGGGTAATGATGCCCTGGTGGCATCCATTGATCTGAAAAAATATCTGACCCCTGACATGGGTATGCCCACCCTTAAAGACATTGCCAAAGAGCTGGTACGCCCGGGCCGGGACCCCAGACAGCAATTTATTCCCTTTGCCTTTGCCGAAGATATCCATGAAATCAAAGATCTGGTTCCAGGCATGGTGGTGCCGGGCATAATCACCAATGTCACAGCATTTGGTGCCTTTGTGGACATCGGGGTGCACCAGGACGGTCTGGTACATGTGTCCAACATGGCCGATCATTTTGTGAAAAACCCGTCGGACATTGTGAGCGTTCATCAGAAGGTAAGGGTCACCATCATGGAAGTGGATATTCCCCGTAAACGAATTGCCCTTTCCCTTAAAACCCGGGCCATGGGATCCTGAATTGAACATTGACCTGACCCTGGACTATTATCTTGAGCATCTTTCCCTGGAAAGGGGACTTGCTGAAAACACCCTGGAATCCTATGGGGCAGACCTGGCCCGGTTCACCCGGTTCCTTGCCGAAAATCATATCACCACTGTCCAGGGCATTGACACCACAGTGCTTCTGGCCTGGATCGTGGATCTTAAAAAAACCGGGTTGTCAGCTCCCTCCCGGGCTCGGCACCTCATATCTGTGCGGGGATTTTTCAAGTTTCTCATCCAGGAAAACCGCATCACCGTCAATCCCACCGATGCCATGAACATCCCCAAAACAGGCAGACACCTTCCTGATATCCTGGGATTTGCCCAGGTAAAGACCCTGCTTGAACTGCCGGACCTTAAAAAACCCCGGGAGCTACGCAATGCCGCCATGCTGGAAATTCTTTACGGGGCGGGCCTCCGGGTATCTGAACTTATCAACATGAAAGTCCAGGACATTAATTTCAACGCCTGTTTTGTGAAGGTGTTTGGGAAAGGGTCCAGAGAACGGATGGTACCCATAGGCTCTCATGCCCGGGAAAGAACCCAGGAGTGGCTGGAACGGGGACGGCCCCAATTATTAAAAAATCTGACCAGTCGCTATCTTTTTGTGGCCCGGGCCGGAAAACCCATGACCCGGCAGGGATTCTGGAAAATCATTAAAAAGTATGCCCACATGGCCGGAATTCCTTCTAATGTCTACCCCCACACCTTCCGCCATGCCTTTGCCACCCATCTGCTGGAGGGCGGGGCGGATCTTAGATCCGTTCAGACCATGCTTGGCCATTCAGACATCTCCACCACCCAGATCTATACCCATGTGTCAAGTACCTACCTCACTGAAATGCACCAAAAATATCATCCCCGGGGCTAAAATTCTTTAATAAGTGGAATTCCAGACCCCATTGCTCCACCAATGATGTCGACTGGCCGATAGTATGGTCAAACCCCAATTGATTAACACCACCAATCATGCTATTTAACAAATTTTTAAATAACAGTCATGTCGGTCAACCGACACAACGAATAATGAAAATAGCATTATGCCGCCCCCAAAGGTCATCCGGTCCGGCTCGGGACCATCGGTGGCCCTTTTGGCCTGCCGGACTAAAGCGCAGAAACTTTAGGGCTGGATTGTCCTCAAACAGTCTGCGCTTCGTTACAATCGGCAGGGCAAAAAGGCTGTTCGCCTTTAGCTCCGATCGTGCCGAAGCGGATGACCGTTGGGGGCCCTGCTGTCGGTATTTTCATATAAACATATAAAATATGCCTACATCCTTTCGCCTTTTTCACGAACAGCTAAAAGTGCGAAAATCAAGGCAATAAGAGAGATGAGCCATGACATATGAAACTCCTGATTTTCGGGGATGGTGGACCCCTGGACAAAACGCCCCGGTAAAAGGCGCCCAGGGTATCAGACAAGCACTGACGGCCCTTCACCACCCCATCTATATTGTTGACATGGACGGCATACCCGGGGGCGCCCGGGGCGGTGTGGCCGTTCTTAAAGAAAGGATTTCCCCGGATGGATATGCAGGCGAACATCCCCATGGATTTCCCATAAAGGCATCGGCCTCGCCCCTTACGCTGGAACAGCTGGGGGATCATGGATTTAAACAGCGCCATGCCCTTCGATATCCTTACATCGCTGGTGCCATGGCCAACGGCATCACCTCCGTTGAGATGGTGGAAGCCATGGGCCGGCAGGGCATGATGGGCTTTTTCGGAGCCGGGGGGCTGTCGCTTGCACGGGTGGAAGATGCGGTTCAGCACATGAACGCTTCCCTTGGTGATCTTTCCTTTGGCTGCAATCTCATCCACTCCCACGGGGACCCGGAGATGGAGATGGCCACTGTGAATCTTTATTTAAATCACCATGTCCAACGCATCAGCGCCGCCGCCTTCATGCGCATCACCCTGCCCCTGGTTTATTATCGCCTCAAGGGCCTTCACCGGGACATTTCCGGCACCATCCATACCCCCAACCAGATCATTGCCAAAGTGTCCCGCATTGAAGTGGCCCGGCAATTTTTCTCGCCTCCCCCGGAAAAGATGGTCCGGGAGTTGCTGCAAATGGGGCTGATAACACCGGAAGAGGCAGACCTGTCCCAGGAGATCCCCATGGCCCAGGATCTCACAGCAGAAGCCGATTCCGGGGGACACACCGACAATAGACCGGCCATTTCCCTTTTCCCCACCATGATTTCACTGAGAGATGAATTCAATCAAAAATTTCAATACCCGGAACCCCTGTGTGTGGGGTTTGCCGGGGGTATTTCCACCCCCGAGTCCGCAGCAGCGGCATTCCAGATGGGGGCCGCCTATATCCTCACCGGGTCCGTCAACCAGTCGTGCCGGGAATCCGGCACATCTCCCGAGGTTAAGATACTTCTGGCCCGGGCAGAGCAGGCAGATGTGGCCATGGCTCCGGCGGCGGACATGTTTGAAATCGGTGCCCGGGTTCAGGTGCTCAAACGGGGAACCATGTTTTCCGTCCGGGCGGAAAAATTATATTCCATTTACAAGACATGTGATTCTTTTGATGCGGTACCGCCTGCCCTGCAACAGGAAGTGGAAGAAAAAATCCTCAAGGCAAGCTTTGAGGATACCTGGCAGAGCACCCGGGAATTTTTCCTGCACAGAAATATCCAGGAAGTACAACGGGCCGAACAAGATCCCCGATACAAAATGGCCCTGGTATTTCGGTCTTACCTGGGGCAGGCCTCCCGGTGGGCCATCAACGGAGATGCCCAGCGAAGAATGGACTACCAGATCTGGTGCGGTCCGGCCATGGGAGCATTTAACCAGTGGGCAAAGGGCAGCTTTCTGGAAAATCATGAAAATCGATATGTGGCGGACATTGCCCTTAACCTGCTTGCTGGGGCCTGCATCTGTACCCGGGCCGCATGGCTTTCAAGCCAGTGCAGCGATGTACCCATTGATGTCGCCCGGTTTCAACCCATGGATAGATCCAGCCTCATGTCAATTATCCATCCAATGTAAAATTTTTGTGAAAATCATCCCCATTTCTGCCAAAAGCACTCATAAACAGTTATGTTTCCCGTGATACGGCAGGAGAAACCATAAGTTTTTTTATAGAGACAAGTAAAAACATCCACCTATGTCAAAGGGAGGGATTTTGCAAAATAATAATGCGGTGGCCATCATCGGCATGGGCTGTATTTTTCCAGGAGCAGGCGGTTTAAAACAATATTGGCGACTACTGTTTAACGGAGAAGATGCCATTACCTCGATTCCGGAAAAGACCCACTGGAAACTTAAAGATTATTTCAATGAAGACCCGGCCACCCCTGATCACACCTATTGCAGCCGGGGAGGGTTTATCCCTGCGGTATCCTTTGACCCGACACGATACGGCATGCCCCCCAACAATCTTGAAGCCACAGACACCTCCCAGCTGCTGGGACTCATGGTGGCGGACATGGCCATGCAGGACGCAGGTCTTGGCAGGGGCGTTAATTTTGATCGTCATCGCGTCAATGTCATTCTGGGGGTCACCGGTACCCAGGAACTGGTCATCCCACTGGGGGCACGGCTCAGCCATCCCATCTGGAAAAAAGCATTAAAGGATTCCGGGGTTCCTCCGGAAAAGTCCCGGGAAATCCTGGAACGTATCTCCGGTGGCCACGCACAATGGCAGGAAAATTCCTTCCCCGGCCTTCTCGGCAATGTGGTGGCTGGCCGCATTGCCAACCGCCTGGACCTGGGGGGCACCAACACCGTTGTGGATGCAGCATGCGCAAGCTCCATGGGGGCAATCCACACGGCCTGCATGGAGCTTCAGACCGGTAAGTGCGATATCTCCCTCACAGGGGGGGTAGATACCCTCAATGATATATTCATGCATATGTGCTTTTCCAAAACCGGCGTACTCTCCCATACCAGCGATGCCAGGCCATTTTCCAAGGATGCCGACGGCACGGTACTTGGTGAAGGGATAGGCATGCTGGTGTTAAAGCGTCTGAAAGATGCAGAACGGGACAAAGACCGGATCTATGCGGTATTAAAATCCATTGGTACCTCCAGTGACGGTAAAACCGGCGGCATTTATGCCCCCCATGCCCCGGGACAATTACGGGCACTTAATGCTGCTTATAAAGAGGCGGGCATTTCCCCTGACTCCATGGAACTCATCGAGGCCCACGGCACCGGAACCCGGGTGGGGGATAAAATTGAGCTCACTGCCTTGAAACAACTCATGGACACCACAGATGGCCTTCCCCATTGTGCCCTTGGCACCGTTAAATCCATGATCGGCCACACCAAGGCCGCCGCCGGGGTGGCAGGCATGATCAAGGCAGTGTTAAGCCTTCACCACAAGGTAATTCCCCCCACCCTCAAAGCCGGGGAACCTGATCCTGACTTAAATCTCAATGCCTCGGGTTTTTATCTCAATGACCAATCAAAACCATGGATTCCCATGAACGGCCGCCCCCGGCGATGCGGGGTCAGTGCCTTTGGGTTTGGTGGCAGCAATTTCCATGCGGTTCTGGAGGAATATACCCCTGAAAAGAAGCATATTTCATGGGATGGTTCCATCCAACTGGCCACTTTTTGCGGCAACGACATGGTAACCCTCCAGGCCGACATGTCAAAATTTCTGGAAACTCTGACCGATTATGATAAATGGGATATTGGAGAACGTTCACAGATCATGGCATGGGAAACCGCCCACATGCGCCAACACTTTTCCTGCCTTGCACCACTTCGCCTTGTGCTGATTTTAAAAGAATCCCATGATCCCCGTGAAAAAATCAAACAGGCCATGAAGCAATTAACACAAAATCACACGGCTGACTGGGAAAAAGATGATATTTTCTTTGGATGCAATCCCTGGCAAGGAAAAAAGCTTGGATTTCTATTCCCCGGACAGGGAAGTCAGTATGTGGGCATGGGCCGGGATCTTTGCGCCCTATTTCCCCAGGCCATGGAGGCGTTAAAAACCGCAGACACCCTTTTTGCCAAGGAAAACAAAGCTGAACACCGTCTCAGCGACTTTGTTTTTGCCCCGCCACCCCACGTCCGGGACAGAGCAACCTCGGAGGAAATGCTTCGCCGCACAGACATTGCACAACCAGCCATCGGTGGTGTAAGCCTTGCCATGACACGGGTACTGGAGCACTTTGGCATTAAACCTGATGCCAGTTGCGGCCACAGTTTTGGCGAATTATCTGCCCTTTGTGCCTCGAAATGGCTTACCCCAGAGGATTTTCTCAACCTGGCCGTGGCCCGGGGAAAATATATGGCAAAAAATGCCAAAAACAGTGAAGACTGCGGCAGTATGCTGGCGATTAAAGCCCCATTGGATGACATAGAATCCCTTATCCTGGATGAAAAACTGGATCTGATTCTGGCCAACAGAAACAGCCCTGACCAGGGAGTATTGTCCGGCAGCTCAGAAGAAATCAAGCGAGCATCCAGGGCATGCAGGGCAAAAAAAATGCGATGCGTAAAACTTCCCGTGGCAGCAGCATTTCACAGCCACCTGGTGGACCATGCGGCCCGACCCTTTGAAAAATTTCTGGCATCGATTAATTTCAACCCAGGATCAATCCCGGTTTTTTCCAACACCACCGGTGATGTGTATCCCAGAGAATCTGACAAGGCCCGGAACCTCTTAGGCAGACAACTTCTGAACCCTGTCCATTTTATGGAAAATATCCGGGGCATGGTGGAAAACGGCATCACCACCTTTATTGAAGTGGGACCCAAAACCGTTCTTTCAGGCCTCACCCGTAATATTATCCAGGGGCATCCCCATAAGTGCCTTGCCCTGGATGCCTCCTATGGAAAAAAACAGGGCATTGCAGATCTTGCCGGTGTACTTTGCTCCCTTGCAGCGGCGGGCTATGGTGTTCAACTGGATAAATGGGAAGAAAAGGGATTAAAACCGGAAAAGAAAATAATGAGAATCCCCATCTCAGGTGCCAATGTGCAGCCTGCTCCCTTCACCGAAATTCCCCCATCGCCCCTCATGGAAATAGACCCCGCAACAAAGGAATCAACCAAAATTTCTGCCATGGATACCGGGAACAATCCCCTGTCCTCCCCCGGGGATGCAGCACCCCAACGGATGCCCGCTTTCCAGACACCATCATTAACAACACCCAATTCCCCGGCCCTGGAGAAAAAATCTTCCACCCCTGGCAATCCATGCCGGAATGAAGGGAGAACTACACCTTGCCGTCCCCAACCATTAACCGGGACGGGGGCCAAAGGAGCTGATATGCACTCCCCCGACAATGGGAATCATTTTCCCTCATCTGACTCCCACAATTCACAAACATCCATGGCCTACCATGCCATGCAACTGGTCCATAAGGGGCTTGAATCCATGCAGGAGCTCCAGGCAGGCACTGCCCGGGCACATGAGAAATTTCTGGACACCCAGACGGCAGCAAGCCAGGCACTCCAGAATATGATGCAGCAAACACGAATGTTTGCCGACACCGTGACCACTGTTACGGCGGGATCATTGCCCCATTATTCTCAACACCCCCCGGGTCACCATTCCCAAGCCCAGCCTGAACAGCCATCCATGGTGGGCCATATCCCCCAGCCACCTGCTGCCATACCCCGACAATGGGATGTCGCACAAGTTACAAATACAGACATCTACTCCCCCCGGGATAATGGATCTGGAAATAATGGCCATGGGGTTCAGGGTCAACCCCGCCAGGCAACGATACCTTACATTCATGAAAAACCGGTTTCTTCAGAAGCTGTGGCTGCCCACTCCAGTACACCACGGATGCCAGAAGAGAGTACATCCACGGCCCTGGCCGGGGAAATACTTCCCCTGACAAAAGAACAGACATCCAGGAAAGATCAACAAAATATACCAGCACTGATCATGGCCTGTGTCAGCCGTCTCACCGGATTTCCCGAAGAGATGCTGGACATGGATATGGACATGGAATCCGATCTTGGCATCGACTCCATCAAACGGGTGGAAATCATGTCTGAACTGGAAAAAATGCTTCCCCAGGCAGACAGTCTCTCCCCGGACAACATGGGAACCTTGAAAACATTGAAAGATGTCATGGATGCCATTGCACCGGAAGATAACCACACCCCGGTTCAGGCATCCCGGCCCATGATCCCCCTCAATGGCGGGGCACCGGAGAAATCCTCCGGGGAAAAAATCCCGGCCTTACCCGTCATGGATGTGGTGATGAAAACCATCAGTGAACTGACAGGTTTTCCCGTGGAAATGCTGGAACCGACCATGGATCTTGAATCCGATCTTGGCATTGATTCCATCAAACGGGTGGAGATACTATCCAGGCTGGAGGAGTCCCTTCCTGAAATGGCAACCATCTCCCCCGATGAAATGGCAGGACTAAAAACCCTGGAGCAGATTGCCACAACATTATCACCGGTTGCCGTGGCAAAAGGCAGCGCAATGGCACCGCAACCTGGACCGGAATCACCTTACTCCATGACAACAGCGGTTAAAAATCAATCTGAAACATCCGATTCCCCCCGGGAAACGGGGCTAAAAAAAAAAGCCCTAAGACAGATCATATCGCTTAAATATCTCCCCCAGGATGACATTGACACCGCCATCAAGGGGGAAATTGCTCTTAAAACAGGCCAGAAAATTTATTTGACCCAGGATGACCAGGGCATTGCCCTACATTTGAAAAATGCCCTGGAAAAAAAATCGGTACAGACAAAATGTCTGTCCGTGGATGCCCTGCTGGAACAAGAAGACATCAGTGACATGGCCGGCCTTGTGCTGATCCCCGGCAAATCAGAAATGGATTGTGCCGATTTTCTAAAAAAAGCTTTTCTTCTGGCCAGAAAAAGCGGTGCAACCCTTAGCAGCTCTGCCGCTGAAGAGCATGCTTTTTTCACCACCATCTCCTTTATGGATGGAAGTTTGGGATTTGGATCAAGCCCTTTTAATCACCCCCTGTGCGGAGGCCTTGCAGGACTTTCAAAAACTGCAGATCTGGAATGGGACAAGGTTAACTGCACGGCCTTTGATCTACCCGAAGATCCTGCCTTTGCCATCTCCCATGCCGACCTTATGGTTGGGCTCATGACCGCCCATGGTCCCGTTGAAATGGGAATCAACCCCCAGGGAGTTGTCGTGCCCCAAAGCATTGAGGCATCAGCAATTCCAGGGGCTACCAACGTGACCGAAAAGGATGTTTTTCTCATCACCGGCGGAGCCAGGGGGGTAACGGCCCAATGTGCCATTGAACTTGCCACCTGTTTTTCCCCCACCATCATACTTGCAGGTCGTTCTGCACCCCCCAGCGCAGAACCCCAATGGCTGCAGCCCCTTTCCAATGAAGGGGAGATAAAAAAAGCCATGCTCACCCACCATTTTAAAGATCAACGTCCCACCCCTGCAGTGCTGGAAAAAGCTTTTCGCCAATTATCAGCCAACCGGGAGATGAATAACAATATCGATCTTATGGAAGCTGCCGGAGCCAGGGTTCAGTATACTTCCGTGGATATACGAAATACAGAAAAAATCAAGAGGCTCATCCAGGAGATAAAAACAGAACACGGGACCATCACCGGAATTATCCACGGGGCCGGTGTGGTGGCGGACCGCTTTATTCAGGATAAAACCCCTGAACAATTTGAACAAGTATTTGAAACCAAGGTCAAGGGACTCTCTAATCTTCTGGCAGCCTGCCCTCTGGACAAACTTAAATTTTTAGTTCTCTTTTCTTCTGTGGCAGCCCGGGCCGGTAACGCTGGCCAGGTGGACTATGCCATGGCCAATGAGATTTTAAATAAAACAGCCCAGGGCCTTGCAAGGCGTCACACCAGCTGTAAAATACTCTCCATGAACTGGGGGCCCTGGGAAGGAGGCATGGTCACAACTTCACTTAAAAAAGAATTCCACAAAAGGGGAATTCCCCTGATAGACTTGAAAACCGGAGCGCAAATGCTGGTGCAGGAAATGACCTCGGAGAATCCCGGGCCTGTTGAGGTGGTTGTGGGTGGGCTTATCTCCCGGGAGCCATCCCCCGATCCTGGAAACAAAAACGATAATAAATCTTGCAGTATAAACCATTCACCTGTTCCGATAAAGGGAAAAAACATCCTTTCAACATCTTTAAAAACAACGGTAATGACCCAGATGACAGGCCTTCAATCCTGCCCGGTACTGGCTTCCCACACCATTGCAGGGGAACCGGTGGTACCCTTTGCCTTGATGATGGAGTGGCTGGCCCATGCAGCCATCCATTCCCACCCCGGGCTTGTATGTACGGGAATGGATGGAGTCCGGGTACTCAAAGGGATAAAACCGGGGGAAAAGGAAGAAGCTGTTGATATTAAGGTGGGAAAATGCAGCCCCAGGGCTGTGGGCTTCATGGTACAAGGCGAAATTATCTCCACAAAAACCACCACCATGCACGTCAATGGAACTATCTTGCTGGACAGTCAGCTGCCCTCTGCCCCGGTTCTGGATAAATCCCGGCAAATAAGCCTGCCACCAAGTGCTCTGTCCGTGGACAAGGTATATGATGATATTCTGTTCCACGGGCGGGATCTTCATGGCATCAAAACCATTGTGGGATGTTCCGCCATGGGCATTGAAGTTGTGGCAACCCATGCACCGGCCCCCGGGGCATGGATGGCCTCCCCACACCGGAAGAAATGGATACTGGATCCTCTGATCATGGATTCTGCTTTCCAGGCGGCCATCATCTGGTGCCATGAAACCCTTGGCATGGTCTGCCTTCCCACCTACGTCGCCAATATACGAATTTACCAGAACATAATGGAGCACCATGGCGATGTCACCATTCTCCTGACGGTGAATGAGCAAACCGCCCACAATATCAAGGGCTATTTCACCTTTATTGATGAACAGGGCAAGGTGCTTGCCAGTATCACTGGATTTGAAGCGGTGATGGACCCCACTCTGGTGGACAAATTCAAGAATAAAAAATTACCATCTGTTTTATCTTCTCCCGGGGAAGCCATGGATAAGAAAAAGCCTGGGCAACAATCAACACAGAACACTGTGTCCCAGGGCAATTGCCGGAAAACATCTTCCATTGTAAAAATAATGGGAACGGATATGCCCATTGCCATGGATAAACCTTTGTTTTCCAGGGAAAAAATCCTGGCCTTTGCCGTGGGTGATCCGTCAAAGGCTTTTGGCAAATCATACCGAATTTTTGATAAAGACCGGGAAATTGCCCGGCTGCCGGGCCCCCCTTATTTTTTCATGGACCGGGTGATAAAGACCGAGCATCCAGCCTGGCACATGGAACCGGGGGGATGGATTGAGGCAGAATTTGATATGCCCGACGATGGCTGGTATTTCAAGGCAGCCAGATCAGAAACCCTGCCTTTTTGTATTCTCCTTGAAATCGCACTGCAACCCTGCGGATGGCTTGCTGCCTATGCCGGTTCTGCCCTGCACAGCCAAGACAGGCTCTATTTCAGAAATTTGGGGGGGGAGGGTAAACTGCTCTCTTCGGTGCATCGTACCATGGGAACTTTGACCATGCGAAGCCGTCTCACCGGTGTGTCCAAAGCCGGAGGACTGATCATCCAGGACTTTGATCTGGAGGTGCTCAACAAAGGGACAATGCTCTACCAGGGACACACCAACTTTGGTTTTTTCACCCGGTCATCCCTTTCCAATCAAACCGGCATCAAGAACTCTGCCCTGGTCCTTCAATTGACCGATGAGCAGAAGAAATCTATATTTTTGCAACGCTTCAAAGATTCAGCTCCGTTAACACCTGAGGATACCAACGTGGATTCTCCGGATGAAATGCCTGCAAAAGCGCTAAGAATGATTGATTCGGTGGATATCTTCCTCCCCAGGGGGGGGAAATATAAAAAAGGATATATCAGGGCCGGCAAAATTGTGGACCCACAGGAGTGGTTTTTCAAGGCACATTTTTACCAGGACCCGGTTTGTCCAGGCTCTTTGGGCGTGGAATCCTTTTTACAAACCATGCAGTATTTTGCCTTTAAAACATGGAAATTCGATCCCCAAAAATACCAGGTAAGCATGCCCCCACACACCCACAAATGGATATACCGAGGTCAAATCACCACGGCGGGCAAGCAGATTGAACTTCAGGTTCATATTAAAGATGCCAATAAAGAAACCATGACCGTCAAGGCGGACGGCATACTTCTTGCCGATGGGCTGTGTATTTATCAAATGGAAGATTTTATGATCTGCCTTGAACCCAGATAAGCATTCAATCATAGGTTTTTATCCCAGCGAAGGCCGTGACAGCAGCTACAGAGTCGGTTGTAAACCAATTGTCCGCGGCGGTGGTAAGTTATCAATAAGTCGACTCGGATTTAAAGGCTAAGCAGCCCTTATATAACCCCGGATTATTGAGGACTTGCCATGGGTGGAGGCAAGCTTCCGCTGTTACCGGACTATGTCAAATCCCGATCCCCAAAAACAATTCAGGTTAAAAACTATCTGGGAAAAATTTGTCATTATCATTTATAAAAACAAAAAAGGCCCTGACCATTATTTAAAAATGGTCAGGGCCTTTAT